>CAYZDQ010000523.1:0-2500 GCA_964476955.1 uncultured Anaerolineaceae bacterium | reverse complement strand
GTACGCCATCGAGTTCAACCGCCTCGTCAAGCTGGAGATGGAGGGATCGCTCGGGTGAGTGTCGCCCCGCTGAATCTGAACTGGGCCACCGAGACGCATGTCCGGGGGACGTCGTCCGCTCTGGGCGAGCCCGAGTGGCTGACCGCTGACCGCCTGGCCGCGCTCGAGCGTGTGCGCGAGCTGCCAGTCGAGCCGAACGAGCTGTTCATGACCTATCTCGACCTGCGCACGGTGGACTTCGCCGCGGTCGAGCCCTATCCACCGCAGCCGGCGGCCGAGTGCGATACCGATGCGGAGCTGCCCGACGGCGCCGCTGCCTTCGTGCACGTCGACGAGCGGGCAGTGGTCGCCTGTGCGCTCTCCGAGGAGGCCCGCACCAAGGGCATCGTCATCACCTCGCTGGCGCAAGCCGCGCAGGACACGCCCGAGCTGGTGCGCGGCTTCGTCGAGGGTGGCGGCTCGCTGCCCGGCGATGACGCCTTCGGTCAGGTCTCCCGCGCGTTCCACTCGCTGGGCCTCTTCATCCACATTCCCGCGGGTGTGGACCTCGAAGCCCCCATCGTGCTGCGCTGGAGCGCCGGCGCCTCGGGCTTCGGGCTCGTCAGCCGCACCGTCATCGCGCTGGGTGAGAACGCCCACGCCTCGATCTTCGAGGAGCAGGTGGCCTCACCCGCAGCCGCTACCGAGGCCGGTGCCCGCGCGGACGCCATCTGGTGGGGCACCACTGAGATCGACCTCGGCGATGGTGCCACGCTCGATTTCGGTAGCGAGCAGGACTTCGGCCCAGCCACGGCCGCGTTCGTCTCGCGCCAGGCGAAGGTGGGCAGCCAGGGGACCATCAACTGGGCCATCGCCAGCGTGGGCAGCCGCCTGCACCGCAGCCGCATCGAGAACCTGCTCGAGGGTCGTGGCGCGTCCGTCTCCCAGGTGGAGATCGGCTTCGGCAACGAGAAGCAGCTGTTCGACCTGACCTCCTACACGCGCCATCTTGGCGAGGACGGCACCAGCGACCTGCTGAGCAAGGGCGTCTTCACCGACAAGGCTCGTGGCTATATCAAGGGCCTCATCGACATCCCCTACTCCGGCCGCGGCACCGACAGCTTCCTGGGCGAGTTCAGCATGCTGCTGCAGCGCTCGGCTCGTTCGGTCACGATCCCCAGCCTGGAGATCGATCAGCCCGACTGCCGCCGCGCCATGCATTCATCGTCGGTGGCACCCATCGACGAGACGCAGGTGTTCTACCTCATGAGTCGTGGCCTGTCCGAGGACGACGCCCGCAAGGCCATCGTCATGGGCTTCCTCGAGCCGGTCGTGGCCCGCATCCCGCTGCCGGAGGCACAGGACCGGCTGCGCGAGCTGCTCGAGCGCAAGTGGCCCGAGGCGACCACGGAGAGCGCCGTCGCCTGACCTGAGGCCGCACATCCGCGTAGGATCCGCGTCGAAAAAGCCTGCGGAGACGTAGAGAGGCGCTATCGCGGAACTTCGGTTGCATACGCGCATGTGCGCGCTAGGCTATTCACGTATCGCACGGTGTCGTCGCACGTGCAACGAGTGGGAGTGAGTACTGCATGGATATCAACATCACGCTAGACGGCCTGCTCCTCGGCGCCCTGGCCGTGGC
This sequence comes from uncultured Anaerolineaceae bacterium, assembly GCA_964476955.1. Taxonomy (GTDB): domain Bacteria; phylum Chloroflexota; class Limnocylindria; order Limnocylindrales; family CSP1-4; genus JAFMJV01. The sequence continues at coordinate 879 of CAYZDQ010000523.1, read as the reverse complement.
CATCGGCCTGGCCTTCGCCTTCTGGGGCTTCAGGGTCTTCCTCGTCCTGCTGCCCATCTGGGGCTTCTTCGCCGGCTTCCTCCTCGGCGCCCAGGGCGTCGCCTACATCTTTGGCGATGGCTTCCTCATCACCACCATGGGCTGGGTCGTGGGCTTCCTCCTGGGCCTGCTCTTCGCCGTTCTCTCGTACCTCTACTACTGGGTCGCGGTCATCCTGCTGGGCGGTGCGCTGGGCTACCAGCTGACGCTGGGCCTGCTGCACTGGATCGGCTTCGAGGCTGATGGCCTCATCGCCTTCATCCTCGCGATCGCAGGTGGCGCGGTCTTCGCTGTGGGTTTCTTCCTGCTGCAGATGCCGGCCGTGCTGGTCATCGTGGCAACGGCCATCAGCGGAGCAGGAGCGACCCTCGCCGGTGTGGCCATCGGCTTGGGGTTGATCGACCTCGAGCGCATGCAAGGCGGCATCTTCGGTGTCTTCAACTACGCCGACCTGGGCTGGCTGGGCATCATCGCCGCCATCGCCCTGGCCTTCGCCGGAGCGATCTACCAGACTAGAACGGTCTCGGACATGGCCACGGCTATCACGTCCGACAAGTACATGAACCCGGGCCTCAACGACCAGGGCGGCGCGGCCGCCTGAGGTCACCCGCCCGCTGATCCACACGAACCACCCGGACGACCGGCGCGCAGAGCGCCGGTCGTTCGCTATCTGGCGCTTCCCGTACCATTGCCCCGATGGAACCCGAGATACGCCCCGTCCGCCGCATCCCCGTGGCGGAGGCCGCCGAGCTCGAAGAAGGCACCATGCAGATGGTCGAGGTCGACGGCACCCTCATCCTCATCGTGCGCCAGGAAGGCCTCTACGCCCTCCAGGGCACG
>CAYZDQ010000522.1:0-2541 GCA_964476955.1 uncultured Anaerolineaceae bacterium | reverse complement strand
GTGCTGGTGATGCAGGGAGCCGATGACAAGGTCGTGCCGCCGTCACAGGCAGAGGGCATCGTGCGGGCGCTGCAGAGAAACGGCTTGCCACACGCCTACATCCTCTTCGAGGGGGAGGGGCACGGCTTCCGCATGGCGCCCAACCAGAAGCGGGCGCTGGAGGCGGAGCTCTCGTTCTACGCCCAGGTCTTCGGCTTCGAGCTAGCCGACGAGTTCGCGCTGCTGGCGGTCAGCGGCCTCTAGCCGGACACGAGCGAGCGACCGCCGGAAGGGGACCGACGGTCGCTCGTGGGACTGGAGAGTCGGTGCTGGCTACGCGTCCGTTGCGGCAGCCTCTTCGGTGACGGTCTCCACGACCGCCTCGTCAGCGTCGGCCTCTTCGGCCTCGTCGGTGTCAGCTTCGGCCTCGGCCGGCTTGACCACGACACGCGAGGCGATGAAGTCGGCGCCCTCTTCGGCGTTGGACCAGACGACGATCTCAGCGCCCGCCTCGATGGCGTCTGCTTCGACCTCGGTCGGAGCCAACTGCGTGCGGCTCCAGCCGCGCCGGGATGTGACCTCCTGCTCCTCGAAGGCGACGAGCTGGGTGTCCTCGTCGATGACGACGGTGACGCTCTCGCCACTCCCGAGCGAGAAGGTGAGCGCGTCTGCTGCGGCGCTGTCGACCTCGCCCTGCTCGACACGCCTGGAGGTCACGCCGTCGGCAGTCTGGATCGTGGTCTCCCTGCGCTCGAAGTCCGCTTCGATCCCACGCAGGCCGCCGATGCCGCGTGCCATGCCGCGAGCGCCGGGCATGGCCTTGCCGCCCATCTGGCCGAAGCCGGCCTTGTCGCGCTGTGGGCCGCGGTCGTCGCGGTTGCCGGGAGTTGCGGAGACCGCGGCCGTACCGGCCATGACCAGCGCCATGGTGGCGCCGATGACGACGGTGGCGCGGGTGGTGTTCTTGCTCATCTGATCCTGACCTCGTGTTCTGCCCAACGGCGCTTCTGGGGTCCGCGCCGGCCACCCACATGGGTGACGGGTAGAACGTTGTGAGCCATGCGTATGCATGGGCGAACGGCGGTGTAAGGCGGAGGTAAGGGCAGGCCGACACGCCCGGAAGCGGGGATTCGCTATCGGAGCCACGATGTGCTATAGTCTTTCGGCGAGGTGGAGCAGTGGTAGCTCATCGGGCTCATAACCCGAAGGTCGGCGGTTCGAATCCGTCCCTCGCAACCAAAGACTACTGACGTGAGAACCCCGGGTCCCGCCCCCGGGGTTTTCCTTTTGCCCGCGAGCCTCGCGGACGGCGCTAGCGGGTCGACCCCTCTGCTGTGAGGGTGATGCCCTTGGGCGTGACGCTGATGGTGCGGAAGCGGCCACCGCGATCGGCCACCCCGGCGTTGAGCGCCCGCACCAGACCCTGCACGATCGAGTTGGTGCGGAGCCACGTCAGGCGGCTGAGCCGGAATTCCACCAGGCCGCTCTCTCCGATGATGGGCGTGATGTGGATCCTGCCCACGTCCGTGTCGACGACGATCGAGCCGGAGCCCAGGCGCACCTTGTCGACGAGATCGGGACGAAGGATCACGAGCGCCTCGATGTCCCAGCGGGGGATCGTCCACTCGGCAGTCCCTGTGTCGTCGATCATCTCGCCCATGATCTCGATGTGATCCTGCACGTTGCGGATGGCGCCCTCGTCCGGGGGGCCGGTCGGCGCTACAGGTGTCGGCTCGGGGGTGGCAATGGGCTCAGGTGTCGGGGTGGTCTCCGCTGGCGCCGTGGCCGGCTCGGCCGGGTCAACACTCGCAGGCGCCGGCGGGCTGCTCGGGACCGGTGACGGGTCGGGGGCAGGTGTCATCGGCTCGGTGCTCGGATCTGGGCTCGCGACCGCACTCGGCGCCGGGCTGGCAGGTGTCGCCGTCGGAGCCGGGTCGGCGGGCGCAGCGTCGACATCGACCGTGGCCATCACGGACCAGTTGCCTTCGTCGTCGGTCACGAACGGGCCGAAGCCGGCGATCGCGCCCGCGGAGCCGATGTACTCCTCGCGGATGACCTCGCCGTCAGGACCACCGACCACCAGCGCGTGTTGGTCGTCCTCGGGCAAGGCGATGGTCTCGCCCAGGCCAGGTGGTGCATCGCCGGGGCGGCCGCTGAGGATGATGGTGGTGACACGCGGCAGAGGCGTCACAGCCGGAGCCGGGGGAGCTGTGGCCGGCTCGCGCGTCGGTGTGGGCTCCGCAACCGGGCAGACCTCGGCCAGCGGACGGAGCTGCTTGACCCACTTGCTGGCTGTGCGCCAAGCCTTCTTCGCCTTCGAGGCGGGCATCCGGATCAGGGTGACCTTGGCCGAGAGCGAGCTCTCGCCTGGCCACGGGAAGCACTCACAGCTGCTCGATACGCCGCCATCGTGCTTGCAGGGACAACTTCGCTTGCTGGCCAGCTCGCAGTGGTGCGGGATCGGGCGCTTTCCGGGCGTGACCCAGCGGGCGGAGAGGAAGACCATGTGCACCCCGTCCGAGTCTCTCTTGGAGTACTTGCACTGGACCGTTCCGTTCGTCT
>CAYZDQ010000521.1:0-2548 GCA_964476955.1 uncultured Anaerolineaceae bacterium | reverse complement strand
TGCCCGATTCGTCGTTCCAGCAGCCGCAGGCGGTCAGCGCTTCGGTGGATTGGGGTTAACGTGACTCGCGATAGCGTTGCGCCGCCTCGGCGCGTTTGCGCACACCGAGCTTGTGCAGGATGTTGCTGACGTGTGTCTCGACGGTGCGCGGGCTGATCACCAGCGCCTGTGCGATCTCGCGATCGGTGAGCCCGTCGGCGAGCATGCGCAACACGTCGTTCTCGCGGGGGCTCAGGCCCTCCAAGCCACTGCCGGTCCCCGTCCGGCCCTTGCGCGCGGCATCGATGAAGTGGCGCATGACACGGGCGGCGTAGCGCCGCGACATCGCCAGCTCGCCCTGCTGGATCCCACGCAGCGCTCGCAGCAACGCTTCGGGGTGGAGGTCCTTGGTGAGGTAGCCGGCGGCGCCGCGCGCGAGCGCCTCGATCATGTCGCGTTCCGAGTCCGATACGGTGAGCATCACGATCTTCGTGTCCGGCAGCCGCGGGCTCAGCTCCTCCAGCATCTGGATGCCATTCATGCCCGGAAGGTCGATGTCGAGCAGCATCACGTCCGGCCGCACGGCCAGGGCCAGGGCGAAGGCGTCCTCGGCGCTACCAGCCTCGCCCACCAGCTCCACTTCCGGAGCATCGATCGCCTGTCGCACGGCGGAGCGTACGAGTGCGTGGTCGTCCACGAGCATCACCCGCAGGGTTGCACGCGAGCCGTCGGTGCCGGGATCGGAAGCTGCCGCGGTACGCGGCTCGTTGGTGGCCATGTGGCGCTAGGTTTGCATACCCGTGGGTTCGACGTCGGCAGGGTTCGACGCGCCGCTGCCCGGCGGCTCGAGCTGGCCGCTCGCAGGGTCGACCCCCTCGTCGATGGCCATGGCCGTCCACTCGCTCGTCTCCGAGACGCTACCGACACCAGGTGTGGCCAGCGGCGCTCGCACTTCGATGGTGGTACCCCCGGCGATCTCCGACATCACGTGCAGGCTGCCGCCGATGAGGCGAGCCCGCTCGCGCATGCCCTGCAGGCCCATGCCCTTGTCGAAGGCTTCGGTCGGCGAGAAGCCGCGACCGTTGTCGGTGACGGTGATGAGCAGCTCGCCCTCGACCACCTCCGCGTTGATGCGCACGAGCGTGGCGTCGGCATGCTTGCGCACGTTGTTGAGGGCCTCGCTGACGATGCGCAGCAGCTCCACCTGGACGCGTGGCGCGAACGCGGATGGGATCCCCGTCGAGGCCGTGAACTCCACGCGCAATCCGGAGCGGCCTTCGAAGTCCTCCACCGTACGCACGAGCATGTCCGCGAAGGGCACGTCCTCCTCCAGGCTGGAGCGCATGGTCACGAGTGCCTCGCGAGCCTCGATGATGGCCGCGTCGAGGGCGTGTGTGACCTCTGCGGCGAGCGGTCGGTCCTGGTCCGACAGCGTGGAGCTGAGCCGTTCGAACTTCAGCTTGGCGAACCAGAGGTGCTGGGCCAGGCCGTCGTGGATCTCACGGGCCAGTCGAGCGCGCTCTTCGAGGGTGGCGCGCTCGGCTTCGTTCACGCGCATGCGGTCGAGCGCCGCGTATGCCGAGCGCAGGGCGCGCAGGTCACTACGCTGATCGGCGAACGCACCGGCCAGCAGGACCGTGTACGCCACCAGACGCAGGATGTCGGAGATGGTCACGAGGTTGGTGTAGATGCTGGGCCAGAGTGCGTACTGCACCTCTGCCACCGCGAGGATGACCAGGCCGAGGGCGGTGAAGGCGTCGCTGGTGGGACCGCCTCGGGCCCAGGTCACGCGGTAGAGGAAGACGCCCGCGACGAGACCCGTGACGGTGCCGATGACGATCACCAGCGCCAGGCCGGTGAACCCCGGCAGCAGCGCGAACTCACCCGGCTCTGCCAGCAGCGCGGCCAGGCCTTCGGGCGCGATCAGCGGCGGCAGATGCTCACGGAAGGGGTAGGCCACCACGGTCAGTGCCCCGATCACCAGCACCGGCAGGAACACGATGCGGAAGCGGCGGCGCGTGCCACCGTAGATGCCCATCAGCGCGGCGATGCCGCTGATCATCATGAGGCCGGATACGCTCATGCGCACCGCGCCCGAGACCCACAGTGGCAGCTGGCCCGGGTTCGCCAGGGAGAGACCGACATCGTCGTCGAGGCGGAAGACGATGAGCAGCAGTTGGACGAAGGTGAAGGTGGCCCACAGCGCGAAGGCCGAGGACTGCACGAACGAGGCCAGCCGCCCGGTCTCGCGGTAGCGCAGGAAGGTCAGCACGGCCAGGCCAGTGGCGGACACGAAGAGCAGCGCCGACAGCGCCACGTCGAGCGTGCGGTCGCGCATGACGATGTTGAGGTCTGGATCGATCTGCGGCAGCAGCGTGGCGATCAGCAGGATGCCGGCAGTCGCCAGGATGAGGACGTCGAGCCGGATCGCTCTTCGTCTCGGGCGGCTCGCGTTCGGGGTCTGCATCAAGGTGATGATAGTCCCGTACAAAGTGCGAGAGCCGGACGCGCCCCAGCGCAGTCCGACTCTCTTTCTCGCTGATTCCCGACCCCGCCGTGAAGGGTCAAG
>CAYZDQ010000520.1:0-2570 GCA_964476955.1 uncultured Anaerolineaceae bacterium | reverse complement strand
ACGCCGCGGCCACCATCAGCAACGACGTGCTCAAGACCATCGTCGTGGGCCTCTTGATGCTGGTGGTCCCAAGCGTCGTATTCGGGATCCTGTTCGCCACCATCGTGGGCATCCCCCTGGCGCTGGGCATGCTGTTCCTGTGGGGCATCGTGCTCTTCCTCGGCCAGGTCGTGGTCGCCGTCTGGATCGGCGAGCGCATCCTGCCGCGGGCCCGCAGCGCTGCACGCCCGTACGGTGCCGCCTTCCTGGGCATGCTCATCCTGCTGCTGCTCTCGTGGACGGGTGTCGTGCCCATGCTCGCGGGGATCTTCGGCACTGGCGCCGTGACCCTCGCCGGCTGGCGCGTCCTCCGCGGCGGCGGCATCCCGCCCGTGCCTCCGGGCTACGGCCAGCCGTACGGTCAGCCCACGCAGGTGGCACCCCCGCCCTACGCACCCCCGCCCTACGCACCGCCCCAGCCTCCCCAGCAGGGTGGCTATCCGCCGCAGGGTGGACAGCCGCCGGCCAGCTGGCCGCAGGGCTAGCCAGACCGATCGAGCCCCGTCACCCGACCGTCGCGTCGGGGGCGGGGCTTCTTCGTGTGCGCTCCGGGCTCAGCCCTTGTGGCTGCCGGTCTGCGTGGGATCCACGATGATCGGCCGCAGGCCCTGCCTGAGGAACCATGTCTCGCGGCCCAGCAGGTGCTCGAGCATGGTCAGCCGCGCCACCGTGTCCGGCGCCTCCAGCAGGTCCTGTCGGGCCGTGAGGTCGACCTGGATCAGCGCAGTCAGCACGTAGGACAGGGCCGTCGGGTCGTCCGTGCCGGTCAGCCGCTTGGCGGCGGCCATGAGCAGCTCCCGACGCTGCTCCAGCGAGAGATCGGCAGCGTCCATCTCGCGCACGGCAGCCTCGGCCGCGTCCGCCGGATCGGGTACAGCACCCGTCTCTCGGGCCGCCAACAGGGCGTCGAGCGTCGGCGGGGTCTCCGTCTCCGCCGCTCCTTCGTCGTCGTCATCGACCTCGATCTCGAACTCGATCTCGATCTCCGGTCCATCGGCGTCGTCTGCCGGCTGCAACAGCTCGAGGTACTCGAGGAAGCGCTGGCCGACCTCGGCGGCGCGGTCGGCTGCCAGCTCGGGTGAGCCGGTGGGCTCGTCGATCAGGTTCACGCGCCCCACGAGATAGGGCTCGGAGACGTTGTCCACATCCTCGATGCGGAAACGCTGCTGACCGACCGTCAGGATCTCGAGGCGTCCATCGGAGTAGGCTCCGGCTCGGCGAATGGCGGCAGTGGTGCCCACGGCGGCGACCTCGGCGCGTGTCGGGCCCACCTCCCGGCCCTCGCGCAGCAGCACCACGCCGAAGGGCTCGTCGCGCTCGATGCAGCGGTTGACCATGAGGCGATAGCGCTCCTCGAAGATGTGCAGCGGTAGCGCCACACCCGGGCAGAGCACCGAGCGCAGGGGGAACAGCGGAATCTCGATCACGCCTGAATCCTCGCAGGAATCACGAAGGCGAGCCCTGCCGGGCCCGCCTGCTCGTGCCGTCGATGATGTCCGGGCTAGTGCCCGCAGGCTCCGGGCGCACCTGCCGACTCCTCGGTGCGGAAGCTGCTGCCGCAGCCGCAGCCGGAGACGGCGTTGGGGTTGTTGACGGTGAAGCCGGCGCCCATTAGCGTGTCCACGTAGTCGATCTCCGCGCCCTTGAGCAGCGGTGTCGACTGCGGATCGACGTAGACGTTGATGCCGTTGGAGATCACCTTGATGTCCTCGTCCGCCGGCTTGTCCTCGAGCATCATGCCGTAGCGGTAGCCGCTGCAGCCGCCGCTGTAGACGTAGACACGCAGGCCCACCGCCGGATCGGGCTCCTCCTTGGTCAGCTCACTGAGCTTGGCCACGGCGGCGTCCGACAGGGTGACTAGGGGCGTCTCGGTGGCCGGGACGGTCTCTGGGTTCTGGGGCTGCGTCTCGAGCATCGAGTGAGGACCTCCGGGATCGGGAATCGACGGTGCGGTCCACCTGAGCGGGACCACGGGCCTAAATCCTACCTGCGCACTAAGGATTGAGCAAGGCCCTGCCCCGCGGCGCCGTGCCTCCGAGCACGTACTGGGCGGAAGGTGTGTGGAGGTGCGGTCCGTGGTGTTGAGGAGCCGTACCCCCGTGGGGTGGGCCGGACCTCGGTGGCAGCGCAGGCTGCCGACATGACTCGAGGGCTCACTCGCATCACCTCGCTGGCCACCGCCCTGGCGTTCACGCTGACCATCGGCGTAGTCGGACCGACCATGGCTGACGAGCCGACCGTGACCCGGGCCAGCGGTGCCGAGAAGTACGCGCTCAAGCTGCTCAACTGCACGCGCACCGGGGGCTGGGTCAAGGCCGATGGGACCTGCCTGGGTCGCTTCAGCGGCAAGTATTCCGCCAAGCGCAAGCCGCTGCGCCTGCACAAGAGGATCAGCAACAAGGCCTCCTGGCCGTGGGCGCGCACGATCACCATCGAGCGGGCCTGTGTGCACACGCTTCCAGGCGAGCCGGGCGTGGTCCAGCGCATGCGTGCCGCCGGAGCCAGGGACTGGCGCTACGGCGAGAACAGCG
>CAYZDQ010000519.1:0-2589 GCA_964476955.1 uncultured Anaerolineaceae bacterium | reverse complement strand
CAGCGGGGTCGGTCAGCTGCTGGCCGTTGACGCGGAAGCCACCCTGGCTGATGAGTCGTCGGGCCTCGCCCTTCGACTGGCCACTGGCGGCGACGGCGACATCGAGCGCAGTCCAGCCGTCGGCCTCGGCGCCGAAGTCGAACCCGCCGACCGCGTCGTAGAGCACCGCGAGGACCTCGGGATCTTCGACCTCCCGAGCGAACGCCGCAGAGGCCACGGTGACCTGTCGCTCGGCCTCGTCGGGGCCATGGATGCGGGCGGTGAGGTCGTAGGCCACGGCCTTCTGGGCCAGGCGCTGTTCGGGTGCGGCCTCGTGCGCGGCAGCGATCCCGTCGACCTCCTCGCGCGTCATCGTGGTCAGCCAGCGCAGGTGGTCAAGGACGACCTCGTCCTCGTCGTTGATCCAGTACTGGTAGAAGTCGTAGGGGCTGGTCAGCGTGGCGTCAAGGAAGACCGCGCCCTTCTCGGACTTGCCCATCTTCACACCACCGCGGTTGAGCAGCAGCGGGCTGCAGAGGCCGAAGGCCGTGGGCTCATGGCCCTCGCTCTCCTCCCCTTCGGTGGCGCGACTCTCGACGCGGCGGATGAGCTCCAGACCCGCGGTGATGTTGCCCCACTGGTCGGCGCCACCCATCTGCATGTCCACGCCCTCACGCTGGTGGAGGTGCAGGAAGTCGGCCGCCTGCAGCGTCTGGTAGCTGAACTCGGTGAAGCTCATGCCGTCAGCCAGTCGTGCCTGGACCGAGTCCTTGGCCAGCATGTAGGGCACGGTGAAGTACTTCCCGATGTCGCGCAGATAGTCGATCATCGACATCTGCCCCAGCCAGTCGAGGTTGTTGAGCATCTTCGGCTGTGTCGGGCCGGGTGAGAAGTCGAGGAAGCGCTCGAGCTGCGCGCGCAGGGCGGTCGAGTTGTGTTCGATGGCCTCGGCGTCAAGCAGCTTCCGTTCGGACGACTTGCCCGAAGGATCGCCGATCATGCCCGTGCCACCACCGATGAGCACGACCGGGCGACCGCCGGCGCGCTGAAGGTGGGTCAGCAGGAAGACCTGCAGCAGGTGGCCGACGTGCAGCGAGGTGGCCGAGGCGTCGAAGCCGATGTAGGCGCTGACGGGTCCGGCCGCGAGTCGCTCCTCGAGGCCTTCCGAGCGCAGGTGGATGAGCCCGCGCCAGCCGAGCTCGTCGAGCAGAGCGGGGCCGGTCATGCCGAGCGGTCCCCACGCGGATAAGTCTGTGTGTGCATCCCTTCATGCTAGCCACGCCCGAGCGTGAGCGTGCTGCGCGTACTGCCGACAGGTCCACGGACCACTGCTAGAGTCGCTGGCGCATGCAGCCGTATCCACCGTACCGCCCGCCCGTGCCGCCCCCGCCGCCCGCGTCGGATCGACGGCCCGGGCCCAGCCGCAAGTCCCGCCTCCTGCGCCTGGCGGTCATCCTCGTCTTCACCGCGTTCGCCCTCGCGGCCATGGTCGGCTTCGTCGGTGCGGTAGGCGCGGCCTTCGTCTATAGCGACGGGCTCAAGCACCCGGAAGCCCTGACGGAGCTGACCTTCCCCGAAGATTCGATCATCTATGACCGGCACGGCACGGTCCTGGCCCGGCTGACCAACGGCGGTGAGCGGCGGCGGACCATCACCTGGAGCAACGTTCCTGCGCACCTCGCGGACGCGGTCACGGCCGTCGAGGACAAGACCTTCTGGGCCAACACCGGCATCGATCCCCTGGGCATCGCGTCCTCGCTTGTCGACACGCTCAGCGGTGACCCTCGCGGTGGCTCCACCATCACCCAGCAGCTGGTGCGCCAGAAACTGCTGCCGGACGAAGTCACGGCCGACTCCGGGCGGCTGGCCGACCGCAAGATCAAGGAGATCATCCAGTCGGTACGCGTGACCGACTACTACCGGGGCGAGGCGGGCAAGCAGGAGATCCTCACCGCCTACTTCAACCAGAACTTCTACGGCAACAACAGCTACGGCGTGCGCGCAGCGTCCAAGTCCTACTTCGGCACGTACGACCTCAGTGAGCTGTCGCTGGCCCAGGTGGCTACGCTTGCGGCGATCCCCCAGGCACCGTCGACCTATGACCTTGTGCGCAACGCCGTGGAGAACGAGAAGGGACAGCTGGAGGTGCCTGGCGACACGGCCATCTACCAGCGTCGCAACCTCGTACTCAGGCTGCTCGCCGACGACCCCACCCGGCGCGTGCTCAGTGGTAGCACCTACAGCACGCAGAACTACCGCGAGGCCATGCGCGAGCCGCTCATCATCGAGGACCAGACGCAGCCGCAGTGGAAGGCGCCGCACTTCATCTGGTACGTACAGGACGAGCTCAAGGAGCTGCTCTGCCCGGAGGCGGAGACGTGCGACGCCATCAGCAAGGGTGGCCTGAAGATCTACACCACGCTGGACATGAGCATCCAGCGCCGGGCCGAGAAGTGGGTGGAGGCCACCGCGCTCGTGCCCCATCGCAAGAACCCCCAGCAGGCGGCTGAGCGACTGGGCGTGCCCTACACGTCCTGGATGGCCCGGCTCCGCAACCAGAACGTCTGGAACGCGGCCCTCTCGGCCATCGACTACCAGACCGGCGAGATC
>CAYZDQ010000518.1:0-2590 GCA_964476955.1 uncultured Anaerolineaceae bacterium | reverse complement strand
TACTGACTCATGAGCAGACCTCCGGGCGCTCGATGGAGAGGGAGGACACGGTGTTGGTGATCGAGATGGAGATCCGACCATCCGCCGCAGCGAGGTCGGATGTGGACCACTGCCCGGAGCCGCCCTCGTCCAGGCCACTGGAGTCGAGGTCGTCACTGCCCAGCACACTCGAGTAGTCGATGCGCAGCGCTGCCGACTCGGGCACGCACAGCGAGAGTGACGAGGCATTGAGCGTGATGCCGGCCGTGATATCGCCAGCGGGCAGCGACAGCTGTGCATCGCTGGCATTGAGCGTGAGGTCGAGGCTGGCCGGGAGCGGAGTGGAGGCATCCGCCAGGTCGATGGTCGCGTCCGAGGCGTTGAAGGTACCGCTCACACGCGAGATCGGTCCGGTCCCGGCATCGATGACGCCGGCAGCGGCGTTGAGCGTAGTCTGCACACGGAGGGCCGCATCAGCCGGCACATCCACGTCCCAGCGGCTCTGCATCCGCCGGCCGAACAGTGCCAGCTCATCGCTGGCGTCCTGCTCCACGCGCAGTTCGGCGGTCGCTCCATCGCGCTCGGACTGCTCGATGCGCGGAGGGTCGTCGGGATCGTGGCGGGCGTCCAGGGCCCAGGTCGCGCCGGCCGCACGCATGACCTGCAGCTCACCGCAGGAGAGCGTGATGTCCACGCTGAACTCGTCGTTGTCGGCCAGACCGCCTTCGCTGGTGGAGGCGGTGCCGACCTCGTTGCCGGCGCAGGCGCCGCTGGCGACGGCCGGGATGATGCCCTGCAGGTTGGTGAAGTCGTTGTCGCGGATGGACACGGCCCCGGCGCCGAGGATGACACCGAACGTGGCTGCCACCAACGCCCCGCCGAACCACGACAGTGGCGTCCAGCGCAGGATCAGCCCAAGGCCGATGCCGACGAGGATGAGCGGCCACAGTCGGCCGAGATCGCTGGCGATGTCCGACTCGAGCCAACCCTGGTCGACTGCGAGCGGGATGCCGCCGAGCGCGATGAGAAAGACGCCCCAGTTGAGGAGGCCGCGGTTGATACGCATGACGCGCACAGTCTACTCAGACACGAGCACGGCCGAGTGGCACTCCGACGGGGCAGCCCCGGTGGCCCGGTCGTCCGGTGCCCCTGGGACGCTCAGCTCGGGGCCGGCAGGTCGCGTCGGGGGAAGCGATAGAGGGCGATCGCGGCAAGGATGGCGATGAATCCGAGCATGACGGCAAGGTCGGTCAGCGCGACCCCGTCAGCCAGCACATCCTGGGCCTTGAGCAGGTTGAACATCGACCAGTCCTCGAGCACGCCCACGTCCGGCCAGATGCCACCGATGGCGAAGGCGAGGTAGTTGAGCAGGACGAACGCCGCCGGCAGTCCGATCGCCGGCCCGGCACGATCGGACTCGACCGAGACCGCGAAGGCCAGGGCCATGAAGCAGCCGAAGAGCAGCGAACCCGTGAGCCAGAGCTGGGCCAGATGCCAGAACTCTACCTCCGACCCGAAGCCGACCACGATGGCGGTAACGCCGGTGGTGACCACCAGCACACCGATGAGCACCGTCACGAAGACGGAACCGGCGAGATAGAGCGTGCCCAGCAGGCCGCGCCGGGAGATCGGCCGCGAGAGCGTGACCTCGAGCGTGCCCTTGTCTCGCTCCCCCGCGATGGCCAGGGCCGGGAAGGCGATGGCCATGATGCCCACGAGCAGCAGCGTGAACGGATGCTGGAAGCCCATGGCCATCGAGCCGTTGAGCGATACCAGGTCACCGCCGCCGAACCTCGAGGCGATCTGCCTGAAGAAGGGCACCGAATCGATGAACTCGCCCATCTCCCGGCCGAAGGCGGAGTACATCACGGGCATGATCACGCCCATGAGCACGAGCCCGGCCGCGATGACGACCAGGCGGAGCGCGTTGGAGCCGAGCGTGTAGCGCAGCAGCGGCAGGTTCACGTGCCGCTCCCCGCGTCGCCGGCGGAGGACTCGTCGGCGGCGTAGTACTCCATGAACGCTTCCTCGAGTCGCGCCGGCTCGATGAGCATGTCGTCGATGGCGATGCCCTGGACGGCCGCCAGCAGGGGCCCGGGATCGCCTTCCAGCTGGCAGGTGAGCACCCCCTCGTGAACCCGTACATCGCTGACACCGGCGACGCCCTCGAGCGCGGGCGCCTCTCCGGTCAACCGCATCTCGACCCGGCGCCGGCGCCGATCGAGCAGCTCCCCGATGTCGGTCAGCGCCACCAGCTCACCCTTGCGCACGATGGCCACGCGGTCGCATACCCGTTCGACCTCGCTGAGCACGTGTGAGGAGAAGAAGATCGTGCGGCACGCCCGCTTGCGGTCCTCGAGGATCTCGTAGAAGGCGCGCTGCATGAGCGGGTCGAGACCTTCGGTCGGCTCATCGAGGACGGCCAGCTCGGGGTCGCTCTGGAAGGCCTGGATGATGCCGACCTTCTGGCGCATGCCTCGCGAGTAGTCCCTGATCTGGCGATCCAGGTCCCGCTGCGAGAGCTCCATGCGCTCGGTCAGCTCCGCGCGCAGCGTGGGCGGCCGGCCGTCGAGCCGCGCGAGGTAGTCCAACTGCTCGGCCCCGGTCATGG
>CAYZDQ010000517.1:0-2603 GCA_964476955.1 uncultured Anaerolineaceae bacterium | reverse complement strand
CCTGCGCTCCCGTGCGCTGGGCCTCATCGGCGCCGCCACCTTCCTGGGCATGGCCATCGGCCCGGTCCTGGGCGCGCTCATCCTGGAGAACCTGCAGCTCCGCGACTCGCTCGCGGGGGTCGGGATCTGGGGTGGGACCGCGGTGGACGCGCTGACACCATCGTGGCGTTGGGTCTTCTACATCACCGTGCCCCTGGCGCTGCTGGCCGCGATCTACGTGTGGGCGGCGGAGCCCGGCTGGGACGTCGCCCCCGGGAGCTCGCGCATGGACGCGGTCGGTGCCGTGCTCTTCAGCGTGGCGCTGACCAGCGCGCTGCTGGCGGTCACGCTCATCGGCGATGAGCCCGGCGATCTTCCGGTCATCCCCATCGCGACCGTGACCGCCATCGTCACCGGGGTGCTCGCGGTGGTGCGCATGCTGCGCGTGCCGGAGCCGTTCCTCGACCTACGGCTCTTCGCCGACCGGGTCTTCAGCGGCGCGGTGCTGGTGAGCCTGCTCACTGGCTATGCCCTGGCCACCGCCATCGTGGGTATGGCCGCCTTCATCGACCGTGTCCGTTTCGCGGGCCCGGAGGAGCAGGGCGTGGTGCTGGGGCCGATGGCGCTGTTCATGGCCGTGGGCGCGCTCGCCTCAGGGTTCCTCATGCGACGCTCCAACGCGACCGTGGTCACGATCGCGGGCCTGGCTGCCAGTGTGGTCGGTCTGGTCTGGCTCTCCACCACGCGTATCGACACTGAGCTATGGGTGCCGGTGGGAGCGTTGTCACTCTTCGGGCTGGGCTTCGGCCTGACCGTCACACCGCGCTCGATGGCGGCGGTGGAGTCAGCCGGCCGGGACGCCTTCGGCGCGGCCAGCGCAGCGGTCACCGTGGCGCGCATGGCCGGCATGGCCATCGGCATGGCGGTGCTGACCGCCTTCGGCACCACCCGCATCGACCAGACCACGCTCGCGCTCGACGACCAGGCCTACCGCGACTCGATCCTGCCGCCGCAGCTGGTGGGTCAGCCGCTCGGGGACCCGCTGGTGCTCGACGCCATCGAGCGCTGGGCTTCGGCAGAGGCGGCGGAGGTGCTGGGCCAGCTCTTCGTCGTGGCCGCCATCGTGCTCGTCATCGCGGCCGTGCCAGCCTGGCTCATGCGCGAGGGTCGCGACCGGGGCGCCGGCGCGGAGCCGACCGCCGAGGAGGAGGCCCTCGCTGGCTTCTGAGCGCCTCGCGGGTATCGACCCGACTTCGGCCGACGAGGCCCTCGCACACCTCCGCTCGACGCTTGACGGTCGCCTGTTGCTGGCCACCGACTTCGACGGCACCATCTCGCGGCTGTCCATGGAGATGTGGCAGGTCGTCATCATCCCTGGGGCCCAACGGGCCCTGCGTCGGCTGGCGGGCACGGCCGACACCGACGTCGCCTTCATCTCCGGCCGTACCCTCACCGATCTCGCACCGCGCGTGCGTGTCGGCGGCGCCAGCTACCACGGCGACCATGGCGCCGAATGGGCGGTCGCGCCCCGCGGGTTCCGACCGACGGGCCTGCGTATCGAGCGCGAGCCGGTCGACCCGACCACGGCGGCCATGGCCGAGCGCCTCAAGACGGAAGTCCCGCGAATGGTTGCCGAGGAGTGGCTGGTGGTCGAGGACAAGGGCCCGGCCGTGACCTTCCACTTCCGTCGCGCGCACGACACCGAGGCGGCCAAGGCCCGCGTGCGTGCGGCCGTGGACGCGGTCGACACCGAGAACGTGCTCGACCAGCCCGGCGGGCGACGCGCCTGGGAGCTACGCCCCCGCGGAGCCACGACCAAGGGCGAGACGCTGGCGCGGCTGATCGATGAGCATCGGCCCGGCACGGTCGTGATGCTGGGCGACGACCCCAACGACGCAGAGGCCTTCGACGTGCTGCGAGCCGCTCGCGACGCCGGGCGAGTCAGGGGCCTGGCAGTGGCTGTGGCGAGCCCGGTCGCCGATCCTTTGGAGATGGCCCAGCGGGCGGACCTCGTCTTCTCCGAAGCTGATGTCACCGCACGCTTCCTGACCCTGCTTGCCCGCGAGCGCGCACCGGTTCGCTGAACCGCCCGTTGCCGGTCCGGGTCCGGTGGCCGATGATGGCGGCCCAGACGTCGAGGAGGTCGCCCGTGCGCATGCGCTCATCCACCCCGTTCATCGGTCTGCTGGCCGCGCTCATGCTGGCACTCGCTGCCGTGCCTGCGCTGGCGCAGGATGAGTCCCCGGCGCCGTCACTCTCACCCACCATCGTCGAGCAGCTGGAGGAGCGTCGCGCCGAACGTGCCAGCGCGCGCGAGGAGCGCCAGGTCAAGCGGGCGCTGAAGCGCCAGGAGCTGGCGGCCAAGCGCGAGATCGCCAAGGCCGAGCGTGCGCAGAAGCGCGACGAGCGCAAGGCCGCTCGCGACGAGACGCGGGCGGCTCGAGCGGAGAGCAGGGCCGCGTGGGTGGCGGCCAGGGACGCCTGCAAGGCCGAGCTGGCGGCGGTCAAGGCCGAGGACTGGGCGGACCGCGACGCGCGCAAGATCGCCTGGCGGGAAGCCAAGGCTGCGTGTAAGGACGCGCTCGTGGCAGCCAGGAGTGCATCCACCGAGGCCGTGCCGATCG
>CAYZDQ010000516.1:0-2607 GCA_964476955.1 uncultured Anaerolineaceae bacterium | reverse complement strand
GCTTCGGTCATGGTGCCGGCCACGAGGCCGGCGTCATCGAGTGCCTCGAGGGCAGGTTCCTCGATATCCACCCGTCCGTCCTACTGGCTATCCGCTCATGTGCTGGCACAATCGCGCCTATGGCATCCCTCGAACGAGATCCCCGCCCCGCCCGTCGTCTCACCCGTCCGCTCGCGGTCGCGCTGGCGATAGCCGTCCTCGCCAGCTCCCTTGCCGGCAGTGTCCTCGCGCAGGAGGCGAATCCGTCAGCGGATCCCATCGCGACCGCCAGCCCGCTACCCGAGGGCTTCAACCAGAAGATGGTCAAGAAGGTGGGCCAGGTCATCAAGGCTGTCCATCCGGTCCGAGGCCTGCCCGCCGCCAGGGATGTCGCCTACCGCGTCATCGACCAGGAGACGTTCCTGACGGAGCTGAAGGCGCTCTTCCGCGAGGAGTATCCCGCCGAGTACATCGCCGCTGAGGACGATGCCTTCACCCGCCTCGGCCTGCTCGCAGCCGATGACGACCTCGAGAAGCTCATCCTCAAGATCTATGACCAGCAGGTGCTGGCCTACTACGACCCCGCCACCAAGACCTTCTCGCTCATCGGCCCCATCAAGAAGATCGGGGCCACCGAGTCGATCGTCGTGGCCCACGAGTATGGCCACGCCCTGCAGGACAAGACCTATGACCTCGAAGGCGGTCGCATCAAGGAGCTCGATCGTGCGGATGCGATCCTCGCGCAGCAGGCGCTCATCGAGGGTGATGCCACCGCGGTGATGTACGACTGGGCCGCGCGCGAGCTCAAGCTGACCGACCTGCTGGCAGTATCGGCGCAGGCGTTGACGCAGCAGGACACCCGCAGGTTGAACCGGATGCCGCACATCCTGCGCCGGCAGCTGGAGTTCCCGTACATCGACGGCTACGCCTTCGTCAACGCCATCCGTGGTCGTGGGGACTGGGATGCGGTCGACGCGGTGTGGGAGGCTCAGCCGGTCTCGACCGAGCAGATCCTCCACCCTGAGCTGTATCCCGATGAGCTGCCCGTGGAGATCGACCTGCCCGACGTCGCGGCTGCGCTGGGCGACGGCTGGGTCGCCAGCTACGAGCAGACGCTCGGCGAGATGCAGACCCATGTCTGGCTGGCCGACGGCAAGAAGGCCCGCTCGCTCTTCCCGGCGCTGCCAGCTCAGCTGCCCAACGCGGAGGCCGCAGCGGGCTGGGGTGGCGACCGACTACTGAGTCTCGATGGACCTGACGGCGCCTGGGCGGTCGTATGGCAGACGGACTGGGACACCAGGAAGGACCAGAAGGAGTATCGCAAGGCCGCCCGGGCGGCCATGAAGGACCTCCCCGGCGCACACTCGGTGACCGATACCGACATCGTCGGCGGGCTATCCTCTCCAGTACTCGTCCTGGTGGCTGACGGCAAGGTGACGCTGAACGCCCTTCGGGGAGCTCTGGGTCTCTGAACATCTGACATCGCGAGCCGCCGGCGAGTGAAGCGAGGAGCGGCGGACGATGAAGAATCTGACACTTGCGTCGGGAACACCCCAGAAGGGTGCGGACACAGCCCCACAAGGTGCCGCGCGGTCCCTTAAGGTCCGCCTGCCATGACTGACCAGAAGCCGGATTCCGGCAACGACATCGAGTCCACCGACAGCGAGACCACGCCGCCCGAGCCAGAGGAGACCGAAGCAGTCGCCGATCAGCCTGAGGACGCAGCCGCCGAGGCCGACGAGACGCCGCCGGCCGATGAGGCTGCCGAGGAACCGGAAGCTGCTGCCACTGCAGGCGACGAGGCACCCGAGGAAGGCGCCGCGGCCGGGACCGTAGCCGAGACAGAGGCCGAAGCAGCTGACGCCGCCGCTGCCGGTGCCGCCTGGACGACCACGCCCGTCGCGCCCGACCCCGAGGCGACCGAGGCTGCCCTTGCCGCCCTCGCTGCCAAGCCCGAGGTCACACTCGAACCACCCGAGACCCCGCCCGTCGCACCAGGCGAGGAGCCACCAGAGGAGGGCACGCCCGTCCTGCTGGTCGGCGGCATCCTGGTAGGCGCCTTCATCGTGGCCCTGGCCATCGTACTGATCCTGTTCCGCCCGTTCGACAGCCTTACCGACGTGGAAGCCACGCTGTCACCGTCCCCGGTCGTCACCGAGATGCCCAGCGAGAGCCCCTCTGCCATCGCCTCGGTCGACACGCCCAACTTCCAGGGCCTGACCCTCGAGGACGCAGAAGCGCAGGCGACCGACTACGGCCTGGTCGTGCGCGTCAACCCCGTCGAGACCGACGATGTCGAACCCGGCACCGTCCTGAACCAGGATCCGGCGCCGGGCGAGTCCGTCGAAGCAGGCTCGACCGTCGACCTGGCGGTCGCCCAACCCGTACCCACCAGCCCCGTCCCGGACGTGTCCGACATGACCGAGGACGAGGCTATCGAAGCGATCGAGGACGCCGGCTTCGTGGTCGGCGACATCACCGAAGAGGCGAACGACGAGATCGAGGCGGGCTACGTCATCAGCACGGATCCCGAGCTCGACACGGAGCTACCGGCCGGTAGCCAAGTGGATCTGGTCGTCTCCACCGGGCCCGCCCTCGTGGCCGTGCCCGACATCGTCGACATGCCCG
>CAYZDQ010000515.1:872-2612 GCA_964476955.1 uncultured Anaerolineaceae bacterium | reverse complement strand
CCGGAGTGGTGTCGTGTTCGCCCGCCGCGCGGCAAGGCTGGCGGCAAGGCTGGCTACTAGGCATGCGGCAAGCCGGACGGCTCGCCGGGGGCACGCTGGTTGTGGCTCTCTCTGCCGTGGCAACCTGTAGCCATGGAAACGACACTCATCGCCATCGCCATGCTGGTCCTGGCGATCGCGCTGGCTGGGATCGGCTTGGCCGGGATGACCGAGCGTCTGCCGCGCAATCGCTGGATCGGCCTGCGTTCCGCGGCGTTACGGGCTGGCGACGAGGCTTGGCGCGTCGGCCATCACGCCGCGGGCGGAGCCCTTGTCGTGGCAGCCGGGCCGCCGCTGCTGCTGGCCGCCGCGCTCTTCGCCTCGCCCCCCGACGCACTAGAGGACTGGCTCATCGTCTTCGCCCTCGTGGGCGTGGTGACCGGCGGACTCATCGCGCTCGCGTCGCGCCAGGCACAGACTGCCCTGACCACCATCGACGACGAAGACCAGGAGCCAGGATGAGCGACCTCTCCAAGACCACCCGCCGGTCGGTGGCCGGCAACATCGAGCAGTGGACCAAGATCAATGCCGAGTACGGCGACGCCAGCGCCGCCAACTCGTGGCAAGCCGAGGAGATTTCCTGGGGCCAGTTCGGTGTGCCTGAAGGGGCCCTCGGCTCGCCTCTGGGCGAGGTGGCCGGGCTGGACATCCTCGAGCTCGGCTGCGGTACCGCCTACTTCAGCGCCTGGCTGGCGCGGCGTGGCGCGCGGCCGGTCGGCCTCGATCCGACCCCAGCCCAGCTCGAGACGGCCCGGCGCACGCAGGCCCAGACGGGCATCGAGTTCCCACTCGTCGAAGGCGTGGGCGAGGCGCTCCCCTTCCCTGACCGGTCGTTCGACATGGTCCTGTCCGAATACGGCGCCTCGCTCTGGGCCGACCCCTACCAGTGGATCCCCGAGGCGGCACGCGTGCTCAGGCCGCGGGGCCGCCTGGTCTTCCTGACCTCATCGACGCTGGTATACCTGTGTGCGCCCGATGTCGGCGACATCACCAAGACGCTCCAGCGGCCGCAGTTCGGCATGCACCACATCCAGTGGCCCGGCGACCCCGGCACGGAGTACAACCTGGCCCATGGCGACTGGATCCGGCTGTTGCGCGGGCACGGCTTCGAGGTCGAGGATCTCATCGAGCTGGAAGTGCCGGAGGACGCCGAGACGCACGAGTACTACGGCTTCATCAGCGCCGAGTGGGGCCGCCAGTGGCCGGCCGAGGAGATCTGGGTGGCACGTCTGCGCGTCTGAGAGGCGCTGGGCGCACCATCGTGCCGTCTCCGGCGACCAGAGGACTACCCCGCCTCGGAGGACTACCCCGCCTCGGAGACCTGCTCCGCCTCGGAGACCGCCCTTATCTCAGAGACCCAGATCCTGGGGCGGCCCTTCTCGAAGCCGAAGACGAAGATCCGTGCGCCGTCGTCGGTGACCCTGACTCCGGCAGGGTCGGCCTGGTTGGGCTTGGCCTCCTCGGGCAGCTCGATCCGGCCGAAGTGCTCGAGGTCACGGGTCCAGAGCACGACCGGCACGAACCGATCCTTCTTGTCCGGCTCCATGCCCACCGGCGCGACCAGGTCACCCCGGGCGCTGATGTCGTGGCTGGCGATCCGGCCCAGCTGCTCGGGCTGGGTCAGCTCCCAGTCCCGGCCGTCGGCAGAGAGCTGGAGCGCGCTACCCACGAGCGACCGATCGTCCCTGGACCAGAGCGTGC
>CAYZDQ010000515.1:0-862 GCA_964476955.1 uncultured Anaerolineaceae bacterium | reverse complement strand
GCCCACGACCAGGAAGCCGTCGCCGAAAGCCGTCACGCCGTTCACGTTGCTCTCCGGGGTCGCCAGCACCTGCGCACTCCATTCCCCGGCGCTGGCGGCCACGGCCGCCTGGGCGTTCACCAGCTCATAGGCGTCGTCCTCGCCGCCGACCACGAGGTTGCCGTCGCTGTCCGCGGCGATGACGTAGGGCGCAATGGCGATGCCGTCGACGAGTTCCCGGTCCTGGCCGTCGCTCGATGTCCAGATCCGACCGCTGTCGCAGTGGTAGCCCGCGAGGCAGCCAGCCGCGGCGACGCCGTTCGGCGTGGCGGTCAGATCCCACATCAGCGAGCCTCTGACCGACTTGTCCATGCGCACGCGCTTCCAGCTGGTGCCGTCCGCCGAGTACCAGACCAGCGCGCGTGCGACCTGCGCGCGCTCCGTCGGTGGTTTGAAGTCACGTCCCACGGCCACGTAGCCACCGGCGGGCAGGGCGGCCACACGCTCCATCGTGCCCTCGGCGGCCTTGCCCTTGAGCTGCACGGGCTCCCAGGAGAGGCCATCGAACGAGAGCCAGACGAGGGCACGGTGGTCCAGCCCGTCGGGTGTGCCACCGCCGACCGCCATGTAGCCGGGGCCGCCGGCGATGACGTCGGTGACGGCCATGCCCAGGCCGCCCTTGGGGTACAGCGCCTTCTGCAGCCGGGCCGGTTCGCTCGGTGCCGGCGGGATGGCCGAAGGCTCGGGGGCGGTCGAGGGTTCGGTGGCGGCCGAGGGCTCGAGGCTCTCGGTCACGGCCGCCGGGCTGGCCTCCGGCAGCGGCGCGCTCGAGGGATCCTGGGCCGCAACAGTCAGCGGGGCCGTGAGCACCAGGAGCAACGCG
>CAYZDQ010000514.1:0-2613 GCA_964476955.1 uncultured Anaerolineaceae bacterium | reverse complement strand
ACCAGGTTGCGCACGAGCCCCGCGTCCGCCTGGGCGAAGGCGACGCTGCTGGGGATCCCGACGGCCACGAAGACATCGCCCGCGTCCGCGGCAGGATCGCTCACGCTGCCGCTCTCCAGCGTCGTGAAGCCGTAGACGCGCCTGACACCCTCGATGTCGGTCATCTCCACCACGCCCTCGCCCTGTGCGCTGACCGTGTCGATGAGCGCTGACTCGGCGAGGGCCTGGCCGATCCATGCCTCCGGGTCGGGGTAGCGCACCAGGATCGTGCCGTTCCCGTCGACGACCATCAGGTCGGAGCCTAGCGGCAATTCGGCCTGGGCCACCAGCTCGCCGAGCCAGGCGAGATCCATCGATGCCCAGAGGACGCCATTCAGCCTGCCCGCGTCGTCGAGGAGCGGGTAGCCGCCGAGGATCACGGGCAGTCCGGCGATCCGTCCCACCTGGAAGTCGCCGACCGCGAAGTCGCGCGTCGCCACCGTGCGCTGGAACCAGCTACGGTCGGCGGCGTTGACCGGGCCGGCCAGGGGAAGGCCACTGCAAAGGACGTCGCCGTTCAGGGCGTTGGCGCCCAGGTTGATGTAGTGCTCGTGCTCCGGCACGATCTCGGCCATCAGCGCGCTGCAGGCCTCGGGATCGAGCTCCCGCACGACAGGGACCTCGGCGAGGACGAGGAGGGTCTGGTGCGCCCCGTCGATGGTCTGCTCGACCCGGTCCTGTGCAGACCGGGCCAGCCGCAGCGTCGCCTCTTCCGCCCGCCCGGCCGCCTCCTGGCGTTGCTGGAACCCGTCGAGCAGAACGAGGACCAGGAGAGGCGCGAGCGTCAAGACGAGGAGTGCCACGAGGTGCAGTCGCAAGCCACCCCTGCCCCGGGCGATGCGTTTCAGCCCTCGCGTGTCCACTCAGGCAGCCTCGACGCGGTGGGGGCATCCGTGGAGGGCAGCCTCGACGCGGTGGGGGCATCCGTGGAGGGCAGCCTCCACGGATGGGTCGATGGAGCAATCGAGGAAGCGCTGTAGGACCATGCGCACTCCTTCGCTTCCAGCCGCCGTCGTAGCCCCCCGGAGTCGCAGGGCCAGCGTGGTGCCGGCGAAGGGGCGTGTGGCCCGGCTCGTGACTGATCGACACGATACTCTACGCCGTCAAGGGTTGTGGCCGAAGCCGATCGCGTACCGCACTGGGGATGTCGAAGGCGGGAAGCGCACAAGGACCGCGTCCAACAGTGGCGTGGCCGAGCGTTGGACACGGCTACTACCGTGGCGGCCGGTAGCCGGTCCCATGGCTGACCCCACGTCAGCACGCAGTACAGGCTGCCGGCGAACCAGATCATGAAGTGGAGTTGATCCGCCTTGGTGGACACCTGACAGTCGGGGTATCGAGCCCCGAGAATGGGAGTCCACATGCCACGAGGAAGACCACCATACCCACCCGAGTTCCGGGCCGAGGCCGTCCGCCTGGCCCGGCAGCCCGGCCAGTCGATGCGCCAGGTCGCGCAGGATCTGGGCATCGCCAACGAGTCCTGGCGTCGCTGGGTCATCCAGGCTGACGCCGATGCCGGCGCCGCCGAGGGTCTGACGAGCGACGAGCGCGCCGAGCTGACCCGCCTGCGGCGTGAGAACCGGACGCTCCGGACCGAGCGCGAGATGTTCCGAAGAGCCGCGGCCTCTTCGCCAAGGAGGCCGACGAGATCCGGTGAACGTGTACCGGTTCGTCGAGCGAGAGAGGGCCCACTACTCGGTGGCGACGATGTGCGGCGTGCTCGGCGTCTCCCCGAGCGGCTTCTGGGCCTGGTCGAGGCGATTACCATCGGCACGAGCACGCTCCGATGCGGAGCTGACCAGGAGGATTTGCGACATCCATTGGCTGAGCCGCGGCACCTACGGGGTCCCGCGCATCCATGCCGAGCTCATCGACCGCAGCTAACGGCAGACCCGCGCTGACGCCCGCCCGGCGGTGTTCGAGTACATCGAGGCCTTCTACGACCCCCGCCGACAACACTCGGCCATCGCTACCGATGGCGGCGATGCTCACGAGGGCGACGGCCACCAGAGCCGCCGGCGGCAGGGCCTGGCTGAGGATGATGGCGCCGGCCGCGACGGCCACCACCGGCTCCAGCGTCACCATCACGCCGTAGGCGCGTGCGGTCATCCGCTCCAGGGCCTCGAACTCCAGCGAGAGCCGGAGCGCGGTGGAGAGGACCGCGACCGCCAATGCTCCGGCGAGCAGCCAGGGGTCCAGCCGTTCAAGGCCGCCAGCCACCAACGCGAAGGGCAGGGTGAGCAGGCCGGCCACCGTCATGGCCAGGGCCAGACCGCTGTCGCCCACGTCGCGCGCCACGCGCGGGCTGATCAGGACGAAGCATGCCCAGCAGACGCCGGCGACCAGCGCCAGGCCGACACCGAGTGGATCGAGGCTGCTACCGATGTCCGACGTCAGCAGCACCAGCCCGGCGCCGGCGAGGACGATCCAGACGAACTCCCGCGGCCGGCGGGACGTCAGCGCGGCCACGCCGAGCGGACCGATGAACTCGATGGCCACCGCGATTCCGAGCGGGATGCGTGCGATCGCGCCATAGAACGCGAGGTTCATCAGGCCGATGACGCAGCCGAAGAG
>CAYZDQ010000513.1:0-2614 GCA_964476955.1 uncultured Anaerolineaceae bacterium | reverse complement strand
TCACGTGGCACGTTCCGGCTGATCTGAGCACGAACATTCGGCCACAGGCCCTGAGCACTTGGCATGCTTGCGCCAGTCGAGTTCGAGACTCGGCATCGCACAGAGACAGTGGCCCGATTCCCAGTATCTCGACTCCACCGAATCCAGGGCACCCCAGAGTCTCCATCGAAGTCAGGACGGTTCAGTGTCCGCTACCGCATCGAG
The DNA here is from genome assembly GCA_964476955.1 of uncultured Anaerolineaceae bacterium. Taxonomy (GTDB): domain Bacteria; phylum Chloroflexota; class Limnocylindria; order Limnocylindrales; family CSP1-4; genus JAFMJV01. The sequence continues at coordinate 2,410 of CAYZDQ010000513.1, read as the reverse complement.
ACCGACTGCGCGACCGACGACTGTATGCTGGTGGTCAGCCATGGCGATGGCACGCAGTCCACGATGCAGTTTGCTGGCGCTGCGGCCGGGCCTGATTGACCTTGGCGACAGCGCGGTCTTTCGAGTAGCGGGGGTCACGTACTCCGTGCCCGACGAGGGTGGCTCGGCCCCGGTGGGGACGCCGCGGAACGAGACCGTCCTGTGGATCCGGGGCGGCCTCGACTCGCTCTACGCCGCGGTCCTGCCGTGGCTCTCGCTGCTCGGGTTGTCGGCTGTGTCGCTGCGTCGCTGGTGCTGTCGGTGCCCCGGCGCTCGTTCCTGTTGGCGACGCTAACGGTCGCGACCGGCGTGGTCGTGCTGGCACGCTTCGGCATCATCGGCCTGTTGGAGGTCGCGGCGTGGCCGGGGGCGCTGGCCATCCCCAAGCTCGCGCCGGCCTCGCTGTTCCTCATCACGTTCGCGGCGCTGGAGACGTACCTGCCCGCGGTGCCCGTCGTGGCCGCCGTTGAATCCAAGGTCGGCGGGGACGACGGTAGTCACGTCTGCCGGGCGGGCCTTGGAACGACATCACGGCCCAGGGCATGTGCAGAGCGCTCCCGCGTCAGCGTATCGTGCCCCTGAACTTGGGTCTTGCGGCGATCTCGACGTACGCCATCAGGGCCGACCCGTTAGCAGGCTTGATGACGCGCCAATCGGATTGCCCCGCGGGCCGGGCCGGCTTCTTGCGCAGCACCCTCCAGCTGATCCCGCTCGGTCGCACCGGACCGTGTGCCGACGTCGACCGGCCCACGGTGCGCGGTGGGAATCCGCCTACCGCCATACCTGCCCCGGACCCACGCCCCACGATGGCCGTCACGGCCCCAGGTTCCTGACCGAGTCGAATTCGGCTGCAGGCCCTCAGGGCTGGCAACGAGGCGACATCTTGTCGTCGCCATACCGATATCTTGTCGTCGCCATACCGATATCTTGTCGTCGCCATACCAATGTGCTAGGCCGGGACAGATACCCCATCCATCAATGGATCGAGACGTTGACACGCGATGTCAAAGAGGCGAGCGTCCAACCGGTTCAACTCCTTGATTCTGTCGAGCAACTGCGGGTCGAGTTCACCAAGCGACGGTCGCTTCTTGTTGCGATTCGCGCGCTTGAACGGCTCCAGTTGCCGGCCGGTGATGGCCTCCATCAGCGGCCGGCTCTCTGAGAGCCGGTCTGTTGTCAGCATCGCTGCGAAGTGCTGGCCGACATGTTCGATTGCCTCGTCGAGCAGATCATCGGGGCACTCGCCGAAGCGCACGTGGCTCCGTGCGGCAAGATTGCGCGTCATGGCGTTGTCGACCGCGAGCCGGTTCTGGCCGAAGACCCACTCCTCCAGTGACATCCTCGTGCGCTTGAGCATCTGCTGTTCCGCTCGAGCCCGTCCGCTGCGGCGCCACCAGCCGCCCAGATGCAGGTAGTGGTAGTAGAGCGACACCACGCGGTCCACGGGGTCGCGGACGACGACCAGGTAGCGACACGGTCGGCCCACGGCCCGATGGATGCCATAAGGAAAGTGGCCCAGCACAAGCCGCAGCCGCTGGCGTTGCCCCTCCGCCATCTCCGCGAGTTGGTCGTGGCTGACCGCACCGCGCAGGTCTGCCGGCGTGTAGACGAAGGCGCGCTCGTCCTTTGCGTACGCCTGCTCGAGCGCCTCGCGGAGCCCCGTGCCGCCGGTCTTGGCGATATGCATGACGCAGAGAGTCTGCTCCCCGACGGCGAGCTCCGATCGAAGCGCGCTCCCTGGCATGCTTGCCGTGGCGAATGATGGCTGTGTGCCTGACGATGCTGGCAGCTGGGGGGCTCTGGGCTCGGCCGCGGACTCGACTGGAGGCTTCGCCGGAGACGGCTCTCTGCCCATCACTAGTTGGTACGTCGATGGGAACCGCTCGAGCATCACCTGGAACAGTTGGTCGTCGAGGCGGTTGAGTTCTCGGATGCGCTGACGGAGCGCCGGCTCGATCGCGCTCACCGGCTCGCGCTTCGTGTTGACGTTCTCGGGTCTGACTCGTGGGAGCGGCGACCCGGTCAGTCTCTCGAGGATCTCAAAGCTGTCCGGCATCCGTCCACGGATCAGCACTGCCGAGAACCGCTCGGTGATGTGCTCCAGCGCTTCGGTCAGCAGGCTGTCCGGGCAGGCGCCGAACGGGATGCCCTGAGCGCCCGCGATGTGGCGGACCATACCGTTGTCGAGAGCCCCACTCGTGCCTTCGAAGATCCAGTCCTCCAGGCTCAGGCCGCCACCCCGGATCAGGGCGCGCTCACTCGCGCCGGGGCTGCCTGGCTGGTCTGGCGCGAGGGTCTTGTAGTGGTAGTACAGCGAGACGATCCGATCGAGCGGATCCTGCATCGTCGTGGAGACGCTCCGATGGGGAGA
>CAYZDQ010000512.1:0-2624 GCA_964476955.1 uncultured Anaerolineaceae bacterium | reverse complement strand
CTGGGGCCGGAGAAGCGCGTCATCGATCTGGGCTGTGGCCCGGGCCTCTACGTCAGCAGGCTGGCGCGGACCGGCGCACAGGTCACCGGTGTGGACTTCTCGCCGCGCTCGATCGAGTATGCGCGCGAGCGTGCCGAGCAGGAAGGCCTGGACGTCGACTACCGGCTCGGGGACTATCTCGCGCTCGACATCGAGCCTGGCTACGACCTGGCCACGATGATCATGTGTGACTACTGCGCGCTCTCGCCCGAGCAACGGGGGAAGCTGCTGCGACGGGTGGGCGAGCTGCTCAAGCCCGGCGGCGCGTTCCTCTTCGACGTCTACTCACTGGCCTTCTACGAGACGTGGGAGGAGATGGCCGCCTACGGCGCGGGCATGATGGACGGCTTCTGGTCGGCACAGCCGTACTTCGGCTTCCAGAACACATTCAAGTACGACGCCCAGAAGGTGGTCCTGGAGCGCTACCTCATCGTCGAGCAGGACCGCCAGGCCGAGTACTTCAACTGGTTCCAGCACTACTCGCTGGAATCGCTCACGGCCGAGGTCGAGTCGGCCGGACTGGTGGTGGCAGACGCCTACGGCGACGTGGCCGGCGAGCCCTTCGACCCATCGCTGCCGGAGTTCGCGGTGGTGGTGCAAACGCCGAGCGCGTAGACGCCAGCGGCTCCGGGCCGAGATCACGTCTTGCGTCCGGCACGCTGGAGTCCTAGCCTTCGCGGTCCAGGGGTCGAGGCAGACCGTCGAAGGAGGTCCAGGCATGTACGTGACCATGTCCGTCGACATCGAAGCACCGCCGCAGCGGGTATGGGGGTTCCTCGTCGAACCCGACAAGGCCAAGGCCTGGTTCCATGCGCTCGAGGTCTACGAGTGGACCAGCGAACGCTCAGGTGTCGGGTCCACGTTCCACTGGCGCGAGCGGTCTGGTGGCCGCGAGTACGACATCGACTTCAAGACCACCGAGTGGGAGCCGCCGCACGTCTTCGGCTTCGCCATGGTGAGCGGTGACTTCTTCAAGAGCTATGACGAGCGCTGGGAGATCGAAGCTACCGACGGTGGCAGTCGCTTTACCTTCAACGACCGCATCGAGTTCCCCTTCGGACCGCTGGGATCGGTGATCGGCTGGTTCGCAGCCCGGCAGGCGAAGAGCACCGGCACCGCGGTGCTGGCCGAGCTCAAGCGACTGGCCGAGGCGAACGACTGACCGCCTCGCACTGCCGCGTCTCGATCCGCGGCCCGGTGCTGGCCGTCTAGGCCACGGGCTCGAATCGAGCCTGGAAGAAGCGCAACTCCTCGGGCTCGTAGGTGAAGCGCAGCCCGCTCACGGAGTCGGGATGCTCGAGCAGGTCCACGACCGATTCGGCCGTGACGTCCATATGCGCCTGCGTGTAGACCCGTCGAGGGATCGCCAGTCGCACCAGCTCCAGCTTGGGGTAGTGGTGGTCACCGGTCTCCTTGTCCCGACCGGCGGAGACGACACCACGTTCCATGCCGCGCACGCCCGACTCGAGATAGAGCGCCGCGGCCAGCGCCTGGGCCGGGAACTGGTCCTGGGGGATCTGCGGCAACACCTGCATGGCGTCGATGAAGATCCCGTGACCACCGGTCGGCTGGATGATGGGCACACCGGCCTTGACCAACGCCTCGCCGAGGTACTCGACCTGGCCGACGCGAGCATGGGCATGGTCATCGGTGGCGACCATCTCGCGAATGCCCTGGGCCAGGGCCTCCATGTCGCGGCCGCTCATGCCGCCGTATGTATGCAGCCCCTCGAACTCCACCACCAGGGTGCGTGCCACCCGCGCCAGCTCCTCGTCGCGCAGCGCGAGGAAACCGCCGATGTTGACGAGGTTGTCCTTCTTGGACGAGACGGTGGCGCCATCCGAGAGGTCGCAGATCTCGCGCAGGATCTCCGCCACGGGCTTGTCTGCATAGCCGTCTTCTCGCTGCTTGATGAACCAGGCGTTCTCGACTGCGCGCGTGGCATCGAGCATCACGTAGAGGCCGTAGCGCCGGCGGAGCTCGTAGGTCTGACGCAGGTTGGCCATCGACATGGGCTGGCCACCGGCCATGTTCACGTTGGTCTCGACGCTGATGTAGGGGATGCGGTCCGCGCCGACCTCGTCGATGAGCGCCTGCAGCTTGGCCAGGTCCACGTTGCCCTTGAAGGGGTGCAGGCTGGTGGGGTCGTGGGCCTCGTCGATGATGACATCCACGAACGTGCCGCCAGCGTACTCCTGGTGGAAGCGAGTGGTGGTGAAGTACATGTTGCCGGGTACGTAGTCGCCGGGCTTGATGAGGATCTGGCTGAGGATGTGCTCGGCGCCGCGACCCTGGTGCGTGGGGATGAGCTCCTCGTAGCCGTAGACGTCCTGCACCGCATCGACGAGCCGGTAGAACGACTTGGAGCCAGCGTAGGCTTCGTCGCCGATCATCATCCCGGCCCACTGCGCGTCGGACATCGCGGCTGTGCCGGAGTCGGTCAGCAGGTCGATGTAGACGTCCTCGGAGCGCAGCAGGAAGGTGTTGTAGCCGGCTTCGCTGATGGCTGCCGCAGGCTCGGTGCGGCTGGTCATGCGGATGTGCTCCGCGACCTTGGTCTAGTAGGGCGCGGCCTGGCTGCGGCG
>CAYZDQ010000511.1:0-2625 GCA_964476955.1 uncultured Anaerolineaceae bacterium | reverse complement strand
GATCTGGGCGTGATGGTGCCTTGGACCACCATCCTCGAGACCGCACGTGAGCAGAGGGCGGACCTCATCGGGCTGTCGGGACTGATCACGCCGTCGCTCGAGGAGATGCGCCTGGTGGCCGGTGAGATGGAGCGCGAGGGCATGACCACGCCGTTGCTCATCGGCGGTGCCACCACCTCCAAGGCCCATACCGCGGTCAAGCTGGAGCCGGCCTACTCGGGCCCGGTGGTCCATGTCGACGACGCCTCGCGCGCGGTGGGGGTGGCGGGAGCGCTCATCGACCCCACGGCCCGGGAAGCCTTCGCGGCCGAGCGCCGCGCGGAGTACGCCCAGGTGCGCGCTGCCTATGAAGGGCGGACCTCGCCCGACCGCCGGGTCTCGCTGGCCGCCGCCCGAGCCGCGCGACTGTCGCTCGACTGGTCCGCGACCCCTCCGCCACGGCCCTCCTTCACGGGCGTGCGCACGTTCGCCGACTACCCGCTCGATGAGCTGATCGAGCGCATCGACTGGTCGCCGTTCTACGCCACGTGGGAGCTCAAGGGTCGCTACCCAGCCATCCTCGATGATGAGGTCGTGGGCCCGGCCGTCCGAGATCTCTTCGAGGATGCAGGCGCGATGCTGGCCCGCGCCCGTGCCGAGGGCCTGCTGCGCGCCGACGCGGTGGTCGGATTCTGGCCGGCCGGTGCCACCGACAGCGACGACATCGTGGTCTGGGCCGATGAGGCACGCACGACCGAGCTGGCGCGACTGCACACGCTGCGGCAGCAGGTCGCCCGCCGCGACGGTCGCGCGGACTTGGCCCTCTCCGACTACGTGGCCCCGCTCGACTCGGGCGTGGCCGACTACGTCGGCGCCTTCGCGGTCACGGCGGGCCACGGTCTGGCCGGGGCCAAGGCGCGCTTCGAGGCTGCGCACGATGACTACTCGGCCATCCTCTTGACGGCGCTGGCAGACCGCCTCGCCGAGGCCTTCGCCGAGCGCATGCACGAGCGCGTCCGGCAGGAGCTCTGGGGCTACGCGCGAGGCGAGGCGCTCGACAACGAGGCGCTCATCGCCGAGTCGTATCAGGGCATCCGGCCGGCACCGGGCTATCCCGCCTGTCCCGACCACACCGAGAAGACCACCCTGTTCCGCTTGCTGGAGGCGGAGTCGCGGGCGGGCATCGAGCTGACCGAGACGATGGCCATGCTGCCGGCGGCCTCGGTCAGCGGCCTCTACCTGTGGCATCCGGAGTCGCGCTACTTCGGCGTGGGCAAGATCGATCGCGACCAGCTCGAGGACTACGCCGCGCGCAAGGGCTGGTCCCTGACTGAAGCCGAGCGCTGGCTGGCTCCCAACCTCGTCTCCTAGGCCGCAGGATGCGCGTGCGCGAGTTCCAGCTCGCTGACGAGGAGGCCGTCGTGGCCCTGTGGGTCGCCTGTGAGCTGACCCGGCCGTGGAACGACCCACGCGCGGACATCGAGCGCAAGCTCGCGGACAGCCCCGCGCTCCTCCTGGTGGGCGAGGAGGACGGGATCGTGGTGGGCACGGTCATGGCCGGCTACGACGGGCACCGGGGCTGGATCAACTACCTCGCGGTGCACCCTTCACGCCGAGGTCGTGGCCTGGGGCGGGAGCTGATGCGCACGGCCGAGGAGCGCCTGGTCGCGACCGGTTGTCCCAAGATCAACCTGCAGGTGCGCGACGAGAACGTCGGCGCGCGCGGGTTCTACGAGGCCCTCGGCTATCGACTCGAGCCCATCGTCAGCTTCGGCAAGCGCCTCATCGAGGACGGTTGACCTCGAGCACCTCGGTGAGGAACCGGCGGTAGTGACCGAGGCTCGGGTTGTTGGGCGTGAAGACCCAAGCGCTGTCACCGGCGCTCGTGCTGATGGTGACGGTGACGGGGCTGCTGTCGGTCTCATCGGGGCCCCAGTCCCAGTCGACGGCCGTGATGTTGGCCAGCGGAATCCAGCTCTCGGTCCGGCCATAGACCGTCTGCCAGCGATAGGCATAGGGCTGTCCCCGGTCGATGACCTTCAGCTCTCGTCCGTCCGAGAGATGGAGTGACTCGAGCAGGCGCTTGGCCACGAGGCCGAACAGGACGCGACGCGCGAGGCTCTCCTCGAGCGCACCCAGCTGGGTCTCCGCCTGTACCGACACGGGCAGCATGGCCGACTCGCCTTCCTGCTCGTCGCGCAGCAACCGCTCGAAGTAGAAGCTCAGCTCGCCCAGCTCCGTGGCCTCGACCTTGACAGCCGGTGGCTCCTGGTCTTGCTGATAGCGCTCGCGGATGGTCTCGGCCAGCCGTCGCATGATGTCGCCCGAGACGGTGTTATAGGGCAGGTCGTAGTGGCCCTCCGCCACGCCCAGGTGAAGGTTGCCGCGCAGCAGCTCATCCTGCATGGACAGGTGCCGGATATCGCGATAGCGGATCGTGCGCGACCTGACCTCCCGCCCGACCCGTTCGAGCACCACCAGGTCATCCTCGTAGAGGCTGATCATGTAGTCGTAGAGGTTCATGCCCGGATGGGCCTCGCGACGGGAGATCTTGCGCGGGATCTTGACACTGAGCAGTGGGGTCTCGGTGCGCGTGAGGTGTGGGAGGAGGAGTGGTGGGGGTGGGTCCTCGTCACTGATGTCGAG
>CAYZDQ010000510.1:0-2626 GCA_964476955.1 uncultured Anaerolineaceae bacterium | reverse complement strand
ATCTGGAATCCACGGTGCCCGCACTCGCCGGTAGTGGCACCGGTGGCTGACGTGCGCTCTGCGAGGCCGCTGGCAATGCCGAATCACCCGCCCGCGCGGCCCCCTTTGACCCATGTCTCTCGGGAGGGCCCGGGGATATGGTCACGACAGTCGGCGGCTGAGCGCTGCTGCGCGCCGTCTCCGGCTGTGCAGGATGAGTGAGTAGCCCCCGCCATGAGCGCCATCCCGACCCGACCGGCCGATCCCCAAGCCATCGGCTCGGTCATGGTCGTGGGCGGTGGGATCGCCGGCATGCAGGCCTCGCTGGACCTGGCCGAGCAGGGCTTCAAGGTCTTCCTCGTTGAGTCCCAGTCCGCCATCGGTGGACACATGGCGCAGCTGGACAAGACCTTCCCCACCAATGACTGCGCGATGTGCACTATCTCGCCCAAGCTGGTGGAGACGGGCCGTCACCTCAACATCGAGGTCCTGACCAACACCGAGGTCCAGGCCGTGGACGGGCAGGCCGGCGACTTCAGCGTGCAGGTGCGGCACAAGCCGCGCTACATCGACCCGCTCAAGTGCGTGGGCTGCGGTGACTGCACCGAGGTCTGTCCCATCCAGCTCTCGGACTCGTTCAACGAGGGCCTCTCACCGCGCCGGGCCGTCTTCCGTCTCTATCCGCAGGCTATCCCGGCGGCCTATGCCATCGAAAAGGAAGGCGTCTCCCCCTGCCGCGACGCCTGTCCCGCCGGGCAGCGCGCCCAGGGCTACATCGCGCTCATCCGCGAGGGCCGCTACGCCGACGCCATGCGCGTGATCAGGGAGGACAACCCCTTCCCGGGCATCTGTGGACGCATCTGCAACCACCGCTGCGAGCTGGCCTGCAACCGGGGTCTCGTCGACGAGCCGCTCAACATCCACGGGCTCAAGCGTTTCGTGGCCGATCGGGCCATGTCCGAGGAGCGCGAGCCGATCGAGCCCATCCCCCAGACCCGCGCGCAGAACGTGGCCGTCATCGGCGCGGGACCGTGTGGCCTGACCGCGGCCAAGGACCTCGTGACCCTGGGCTTCGGGGTGACCGTCTTCGAGGCTCTTCCGGTCGCCGGCGGCATGCTGCGGGTGGGCGTGCCCGAGTACCGCCTGCCGGGTGCCATCGTCGACCGCGAGGTGCAGGACATCCTCGACCTGGGCGTGGACCTGCGCCTGAACACCACCGTCGACGACCTCGACCAGCTGTTCGAGCAAGGCTACGAGGCGGTGCTCATCGCGGTCGGTGCGCACGAGGGCAAGAAGCTGCCCATCCCGGGCGCAGACCTGCCCGAGGTGCTGGTCAACACGCGCTTCCTGCGCGACGTGCGGCTGGCCGAGCTGGGCCCGGAGCAGGACACGGGCGCCGTGCGCGAACGGGTGCAGGGTCAGCGGGTGCTCGTCCTCGGCGGCGGCAACGTGGCGGTCGACTGTGCCCGCACGGCAGTGCGGCTGGGGGCCGCGTCAGTGGCCATGGCCTGCCTGGAGGCGCGCGAGACGATGCCGGCCCATCGGTGGGAGATCGAGGAGGCCGAGGAGGAGGGTGTTCGCATGCACCCGGCCCGTTCGTTCACGCGCATCTGCGACGAGGCGGGGCGCGTCACGGGCGTGGAGTGCGTCGACGTGGTCTCCATGGAGTTCGACGCGGACGGCGGGCTCCAGCTTGAGACCGAGCCCGGCTCCGAGCAGGTCATCGACTGCGACACCGTCATCTTCTCCATCGGCCAGAGTGCCGGCCTCGCCTTCATCCCCGATGAGTCGGACGTGGGGGTCACGAAGCAGCGGACCGTGGCCATCGACCCCGCCACGTTCGCGGCCTCGCGCGCAGGCGTGTTCGCGGCCGGCGACGCAGCCACCGGGACCTCCTTCGTGATCGAGGCCGTGGCAGCCGGCCACAAGGTCTCGGGCACCATCCACCAGTACCTCTCGGGCCGGCCGCTCGAGCCGCGCTTCGCGCCGGATCTGCCGGTGGTCAAGATGACCGAGGAGCAGGTGGGCGCGCGCGTAGAGCGCGGCGAGATCCAGCCGGCCGCCCGCGTGCCCATGCCCATGGCTCAGGTCGACGAGCGCCGCGCCGGCTTCGCCGAGGTCGAGCGTGGCTACAGCGAGAGCGAGGCCCAGGCGGAAGCCGCTCGCTGCCTCGCTTGCGGTGTGTGCTCCGAGTGCCTCTCGTGCAGCTACGTGTGCCAGGCGGAGGCCATCAACCACGACGAGGTGGCGCGCACCGAGACCATCCCCGTCGGTGCCGTCATCCTGGCGCCCGGCTACGAGCCTTACCACGCCGAGCTGTCGGAGGAGTACGGCTTCGGGCGCTACCCCAACGTGGTCACGTCGCTGCAGTTCGAGCGCCTGCTCTCGGCGTCCGGTCCGACCTCCGGCCACGTCCACCGGCCGTCCGACGGCGAGCGACCGAAGAAGATCGCCTTCCTGCAGTGCGTCGGCTCCCGCGACCAGACACACGACTACTGCTCGGCCGTGTGCTGCATGTACGCGGCCAAGGAAGCCATCATGGCCAAGGAGCACGAGCCCGACACGGACGTGCACATCTTCATGATGGACATGCGCTCCTACAGCAAGGGCTACGAGGAGTACTACCGGCGCGCCGAGCAGACCTACG
>CAYZDQ010000509.1:1154-2628 GCA_964476955.1 uncultured Anaerolineaceae bacterium | reverse complement strand
ATACGAGCACCATCATGAGGATGGCCAAGTGCCGCACCGTGAAGGGCCCGATGATCTGCCTCTGCCATCGCGAGGGTGCGGCTGGCGGATCGGTCAAAGCGGGATCTCGAGCCGAGTGATGAAGTCGAACTCGGCGAACTGCCGGGCGATGACGTCAAGCAAGTCGAAGATGAGCGCCAGCCCGAGGACGATGATAAGCACACCCCCGGCGACCTCGATGAAGCGGCTGTAGCGCAGGAGCGGGCGCGTGATGAGCGGTGCGCGGTCGACCGCGAGCGCGACCAGGATGAAGGGGATGCCCAGGCCCAGCGAGTAGGCGATGAGCAGGCCCACCACCTGTGGGCTGGCGCCGACCGCAGCCATCATCAGGATGCTGCCCAGGACCGGGCCGATGCAGGGCGTCCAGCCGATCGCGAAGACGCTGCCGAGCACGAACCCACCGAGGAGACCGCCACGCTGCTGGCGCGGGCCGCTGTCTCCGAAACGCTCGAGTGGCTTCCAGGAGCGAGCCAGCGTGCGCAGCTTGAGCACGCCCATGAGGTTGAGCCCGAGGATGACGAGGATGACGCCACCTATCTGGCGCAGCAGCGGCATGTGCTCGCGCAGCGGGCTGGCCGCCTGGTAGATGAGGATGCCCACAACCGTGAACACGAGCGTGAAGCCGAGCACGAAGGCAAAGGCGTTGGGGATGGCCCGCCAGCCAACCTGCTGTGGCGGCGGTGCCGGCGCCGGAGTGGCACCGAAGCCACCGTCGACCGCGATCTCGCCGACCGAGGAGAGGCTGGTGTTTCCGAACCCGGCGGGTTTAGCCGCAGCCACGATGCCGAGCTGGCCAAGATAGGCCGGCACGACCGGCAGCACGCAGGGACTGAGGAAGCTGAGCAGGCCGGCCAGCAAGGCCGCGCCTAGGGTCACATCCACGTAGCGGTCCGCTGTGTCACCGGGGCGAGGGGAGCGCCTGGGCCAGGAACTCGCGCACCTGCCGGCCGCTGGTCACCAGATCGCTCTCCACCTCGCCCACCGCGAACACCGGGATGCGGCGGCGGTAGCGTGGCTCGAGCTCGGGATCGGCCGAGATGTCGACATGTGTGACCTCCACCGGGGGCAGGCCGGAACGGGCGCGTTCGGCCAACTCGTCGCGCAGCAACAGCTCGGCATCATCGCAGAGATGGCAGCCGGGGCGGCGGTAGATCGTCAGTATCGGTCGCGCGGAGTCGTTCATATGCTTGGTGATTCTACGGTGCGCTACGATTCGGGTCTGCGCCCCCGTAGCTCAGTGGATAGAGCGGCACTCTCCTAAGGTGCGCGTCGGCGGTTCGAATCCGTCCGGGGGCGCCACAATGAGGGCAATCGCCGTCCTGGGGTCCTCGATCCCGGGACCGTTGGATCGCAGTGAGGGGAGTGCAGTCATGACCAACGCAGAGCTACGTGAGTTGAACAGGACTCGCCGGATCCACCAGATCGCCTGGGTCAC
>CAYZDQ010000509.1:0-1144 GCA_964476955.1 uncultured Anaerolineaceae bacterium | reverse complement strand
GTCACGCAGGATCTCGAGAAGAGCATGCGATCGTGGGTCGACAACCTCCAGATCGGACCGTGGCAGGTCCTGACGTTCACCAACGAGACGGCCGACTACCTCAGGATCGACGGCAAGGAGGTCACCGAGCCCTTCAAGTTCCTCGTCGGTATCACGTGGTTGGGCGACATCCAGTTGGAGCTCATCCAGCCGGTCTATGGTCCGATGCTGTACAAGGATCACCTGAACCGGAAGGGCGAAGGCCTGCACCACATCAAGGAGTACATCCCCGACGAGCAGACCGAAGCCACGCTGGCGGCCTATCGGGCCAAGGGGATCGAGGTCACCCAGACAGGCAAGTTCGACGCCGACTTCCACTACTACCTCGATACCGAGCCCAAGCTCGACTTCGTTCTGGAGCTGGGCAACTGCCCCGTCCTCGACCTTCCTCCGGAGATGTTCACGGTGTTCCCGCCCGAGGACGAATAGCCTCGCCCGAGGCCGGGCCCTTGTGGCGGATGCTCTCCCAGTTCTTGTGGACGGTCGCTGGCAGCAACGGGCACTCACGCCCATATGCTGGATAGCCAGCATGACACCAGCGGGGCGGCATGCTGGCTGGCCCCACGGCCGCCACGGTACTCCGGCCCACGAGGGAGGCGTCAAGGGGTCACAGTGGCTCAGTTCGTGAGGTGGTCAGCTGATACCGGGCGAAGGCCACTCACGCGGGTCGTGCCCTCTGGCACTTGTGGTCGAGTTCCGTCAGGACCGAGCGTTCGCGTACGCCAGAAGCAAGAGGGGGAACCATGCGCAACTCTCGGCTGTCCGCACTCGTGGCCATCGTCCTTTGCCTGCTCGTCCCGCTGTCCGCAGTCGGGCAAGACGAGGGACTGGACGGACCCGATGAGTCCGTGGAGATCTTCGACTGGGACCCGGCCTACTTCCTGTACGTCGTCTCAGCCGAGAGCGTGGAGATCGACGGTGACGTGCTCACGCTGGTGGATGCGCCGAGCGTCCTCTACTTCAGCGATCGACCACATCGCCTAACGGGCCACATGGATCCGGAGTCCTGGGTCGAGACATGGGACATGGGACCGAGCAGCTTCGCGGACGTCCCGCCCAACGCCGTCCTGGTCGCCGGGGCACCCGTGGGTCGCGAACTGGTCGT
>CAYZDQ010000508.1:0-2639 GCA_964476955.1 uncultured Anaerolineaceae bacterium | reverse complement strand
CTGGACCGCTGGCTCGAGTCCCTCGATGCGCCACAGCTGCTGGTCGATGACGGTGGTGGCTGGAACCGACCGACCGGCTCCCGTGTCACGCGCATCGACGCCGATCCGGTGAGCTTCTGCCAGCTCGCGGCCGGAGCGGCGGAGGGCGAGAGCTCGGCCGATCCGAGCTGGCTGGAGGCGTGGACCTCGGCCGACGCCGCGGCAGCCGCAGCCCTCGAGACCTGGTTCGATGCGCTCGAGGAACCGTTCGAGGGTGACGTCGCGCGCGCACTCGCGACGGCCCTGCCTGACGGCGCGGTCGTGGTCGCCGGCAACAGCATGCCGGTGCGCGATCTCGATGCCTTCCTGCCCACGACTCCGACCGAGCTTCGACTCATCGGCAACCGTGGCGCCAACGGCATCGACGGCCTGCTCTCGACCACGCTCGGCGTCGCGGCCGTGGAGCGTGGCCCTGTGGTCGGCGTGGTCGGTGACCTCTCGTTCCTGCACGATCTGACCGCGCTCGCGGCAGGTACCCGGCTGGGCCTGGCTGCCACGGTCGTGCTCGTCGACAACGACGGTGGCGGCATCTTCTCGTTCCTGCCACAGGCACTCGCCGATGTGCCCGAGCTGGGCCTGCCGGAGCACTACGAAACGCTCTTCGGTACCCCGCACGGCCTGGACCTGGGCCCGATCACGACCGCCCTCGGCGCAAACCACCTCGCGGTCGAGCGCGCCACGCTGGCGGGGGCGCTGTCCGAGGCCACGCGGCGGCCCGGCGTCGACGTGCTGCACCTGCGCACCGATCGCGCCCGCAACGTGGAGCTGCACCGAGCGGCCTTCGCCGCCGCAGCCGCAGCGCTGGCGGGTGCGACGTGAGCCTCAACGTCCTGAACGTGGGGGAGGGGCCGTCGCTGCTGCTGCTTCACGGCTTCACCGGCACGGCCCAGACCTGGGGTCGCTGCCTCGAGACCTGGGCCGCCACGCATCGGGTCATCGCTCCGGACTTGCTCGGCCACGGCGGCTCGGATGCACCCACCGACCCGGCGGCCTACGCCCTCGAGCGACAGGCGGCGGGCTTGGCGGAGCTGTTGCAGCTGCTGGAGGCGACTCCGGCCGTGGTCGTGGGCTACTCCATGGGCGCCCGTCTCGCACTGGTCTTGACGCTGACCCACGCGCAGCTCGTCGAGCGTCTCGTGCTGGAGAGTCCTTCGCCCGGCATCCTTGACCCCACCGACCGCGCCGCTCGGGCCGCGGCCGACGAACACCTCGCGGCCGAGGTCGAGCACGATGGCGTGGAGGCCTTCATCGACCGCTGGGAGGCGCTGCCGTTGTTCGCCAGCCATGAGCGGCTGCCCGAGCCGGTGCGCGCGGCCCAGCGCCACGAGCGGCTGCGCCACAGTGCCGCCGGCCTGGCCGGTTCGCTCCGCGGCGGTGGGCAGGGCGCCATGACGCCGCTGCACGACCGACTGGGCGAGATCGCCTGTCCCACCCTCGTGCTGGCAGGAGCGCTCGACGCGCTCGGTGAAGGGCGCGGTCGGGCCGTGGCCGACGGTATCCCTGGCGCCGCTTTCGAGCTCGTCGCTGGAGCGGGCCACACGCCGCACCTCGAGCGACCCGACGACTTCATCCGCCTTACCCACGACCTGCTCGATCCGGACCACATCGCAGCCTGAGGAGAACCATGCCCACCGACTGGACCACCGCCCACGAGTACGAGGACATCCGCTACGAGCACTCGGGCACGGGCATCGCCAAGATCACCATCGATCGCCAGCACGTGCGCAACGCCTTCCGGCCCAGGACCGTGACGGAGCTGATCGACGCCTTCGGCCGGATCCGTGACGACAGCTCCATCGGCGTGGTGCTGCTCACCGGCGCGGGCGAGGTGGCGTTCTGCTCGGGCGGCGACATGACCGTCAAGACCGAGGGCGGCTACCGCGACGACGAGGGCACCGCGCGGCTCAACGTGCTTGACCTGCAGCGGCTCATCCGCTCCCTGCCGATCGTCGTCATCGCCCTCGTCAACGGCTACGCCATCGGTGGTGGCCACGTGCTGCATGTCGTGTGCGATCTTTCGCTCGCCTCGGAGAACGCGATCTTCGGTCAGACCGGACCCAAGGTCGGCAGCTTCGACGGCGGTTACGGCGCGACCATGCTGGCGCGGATCGTGGGTCACAAGAAGGCTCGCGAGATCTGGTACCTGTGCCGCCAGTACAGCGCGCAGGAGGCCCTCGACATGGGCCTCGTCAACACCGTCGTGCCGTTCGCGCAGCTGGAGGACGAGGGCGTGCGCTGGGCCGACGAGATCCTGGAGAAGAGCCCCACCGCCATCCGCATGCTCAAGCGCTCCTTCAACGCCGACGTCGACGGGCTCGCGGGCATCCAGGAGCTGGCCGGTGACGCCACCATGTTGTTCTATCTGACCGAAGAGGCCCATGAAGGCAGCAAGGCCTTCCTCGAGAAGCGCAAGCCCGATTTCTCGAAGTACCCCCGCCGGCCCTAGGCCAGGAGCACGCTGAGAGCCCATGAGCGAGACCACCCCCGTCGCGTCAGAGCATCCCGGCCACGGGCGCGCCTGGCTGCTGGCCATCCGGCCGGCCACGCTGCCGGCCGCGGTCGGCCCGGTGCTGGTCGGACTGGGCGTGGCCGTCAGCCGC
>CAYZDQ010000507.1:0-2640 GCA_964476955.1 uncultured Anaerolineaceae bacterium | reverse complement strand
TCGGACTCTCACGCATCGCGGCCGGCTCAACCTCCCCGAATGGCCCTTCGACCGCGGGGATCGTCGCGGTACGCTAGCCCCGCTTCGATGCGGAAGCGAGCCAGCCCGCCCGCACGTCATGGGCTCGGCGCTCGCGCCTGGAGTTGGAGGTCCTGATGGCCGCCCCTGAGGTCACCCCTGTGCTCGATGCGTGGGCTGTCGCCCAGCGTCAGTTCGACATCGCCGCGGACCGGCTCGGCCTGGACCCCGAGTTGCGGGCGGTGCTGCGGGAGGCAGAGCGCGAGCTCATCGTGTCCGTGCCCGTGCGCATGGACGACGGCAGCGTGGAAGTGTTCAGCGGCTACCGCGTCCAGCACAATCTGGGCCGTGGTCCGTCCAAGGGCGGGTTGCGCTACCACCAGGATGTGACGCTCAACGAGGTCCGCGCGCTGGCCATGTGGATGACCTGGAAGTGCGCGGTCGTGGGCATCCCCTACGGCGGCGGCAAGGGCGGTGTGGCGGTCGACCCCAAGAAGCTCAGCCAGCGCGAGCTGGAGGGTCTGACCCGGCGCTTCGCAACCAACATCAGCGTCATCATCGGCCCCCAGAGCGACATCCCCGCACCGGACGTCAACACCAACCCCCAGGTCATGGCCTGGATCATGGACACCTACTCGATGCACGTCGGCTACACGGTGCCCGGCGTGGTCACCGGCAAGCCCATCGCCCTCGGCGGCTCGGAGGGTCGTGCCGAGGCCACCGGCCGCGGTTGCGTGGTGACCATCAGCGAGGCCGCCCGTCACCTCGGGCTCGACGTCATCGGCGCCACGGTCGCGATCCAGGGCTTCGGCAACGCGGGCTCGGTGGCGGGCACCCTGCTCGACTCCATGGGTGCCAGCGTCGTGGCCGTCTCGGACACCCAGGGCGGCATCCACGCGCCCGACGGGCTCGACATCAAGGCGGTCAAGGCTTGGAAGGCGGAGCACGGCACGGTCGTCGGCTGCCCCGGTTCGGAGAAGATCACCAACGGCGAGCTGCTCGAGATGGCTGTCGACGTGCTGGTGCCGGCGGCCCTGGAGAACCAGATCACGAAGGAGAACGCGCCGCGCGTGAAGGCCAGGATCGTGGCCGAGGCGGCCAACGGCCCCACCACCCCCGATGCGGACGAGATCCTCTACCGCAACGGCGTCTTCCTCATCCCCGACATCCATTGCAACGCCGGCGGCGTGACGGTCTCCTACTTCGAGAGGGTGCAGGATCTCAACCGTGACCAGTGGTCCGAGGAGGTCGTCAACAGCAAGCTCACCGCCATCATGGTCCGCTCGTTCGGCGAGGTCGTGGCCATGGCTGAGCGCGACGAGTGCGACATGCGCACCGCCGCCTATCTGCTCGCGGTCGACCGCGTGGCCAAGGCGACCGCGCTACGCGGTCTCTACCCCTAGTCACCCGGAGGGCACATGGTCGATCGGCTCGATCACGAAGAACAGTTCCTCTTCAAGGAAGAGGTGCTCACCCTGGCCGAGGCGCTGGGCGAGGCGGGCGCGCTGGACACCGTCGAGGACCTGCTCACTGACGTCATCACCAGTCCGCGCTTCGACTCGGAGGTGTTCACGCTGGAGCGCTCGCTGCAGGTGATGCTGGGTGCGCGCCCGGGGACCACGCTGGTGGGGCTGCTGACGGTCTCACCGGACGTCTTCGATCAGGTGGCCGAGGTGCGTATCGCGCCGGAGGTGCTGGAGCGGCTACGTGCCTGGCGGGCCCGCTTCGGTCTGGCCATCGACAACGCGCTCAACTTCCTCAACAACCCCGATGGCATCCAGGGCCATGACTTCAGCACGCAGGTGGCCAATGTCGATGAGCGGCGCGTGCTGCAGGGCCGGCTCACGCTCGTGCGCTACAACAACGAGCCTCAGTTCTTCCTGGCCGACGCCCATGTCTTCTACGGGCTCATGGCCGACGTCCTCGAGCAGCTCGGTCCGTTCACCAGCGAGGACACGGTGGACGAGGAGACGCTGTTGCGGCTGCGCGAGAGCCTTGACCGCATCGACCGCCGACTGTCCACGCGGGGTCGCGGCTAGGGCCACGAAGAAGGCCGGCCCAGAAGGGCCGGCCATCGATTCGTGCGGTCGGTGTTTGCTACGGCGAGGCTGCCGAGATGCCGCGGACGATGTACACGAACCTGGCGTTGGCCTTGCGAGTGCCTACGAGGATCGACTCATAGCGCCGCTCGTCCTTGGCGAAGAACGTGCGCCCGGCGATCTTGTTCGGGTTCTCCGGCAGCGTGGCCTTGAGTCGGAAGAAGTGCTGATCCGTTGGGATGCCGGTGAAGCGGTCGCCCTTGACGAAGACCGGGTTGGCAGCCGGGGACACGGGGATATCGCTGCCCGTGGGACTCCAGTAGTCGTAGAAGATGTTCGTGCTGAGGTCAGCGGCGCTGGCCCAACTGATCCACGAGAAGCCGAGCGGTGCGCCACGCGCTGGGATCTCGCCCATGTAGGCTGGGCTGGCGTTGTCGAAGATCACGACCCTGGGCGCCTTCTTCGTGATCACGATGGTGAGGTCGTCCCCGGGCGTGATGCTCAGCAGCTTCTGCGCGATCTTCGTGCCGCCGCACTTGCTGGCGGGGTTGTACTTGAAGAAGCGGATGAGCTTGGAGCCGGT
>CAYZDQ010000506.1:0-2644 GCA_964476955.1 uncultured Anaerolineaceae bacterium | reverse complement strand
TTCGAACCAGTGACCTCGCGGATGTGAACCGCGCGCTCTAACCAACTGAGCCAATCGCCCGTGGAAGAGAGAGTATAGCCCGCTCGCGCGGAGTCGCTCGTCAGCGCTCTCGCGCGCTCAGACCTGGCCAGCGCGACACGACATCCGCCGCGCTGGTGCCCTCGAGGCGGAGTTGCTTGTGGCGACTCGACGCGCCGGTGACGACCGAGACGGCGCTCTTGGGCAGGCCCGCCACCGCCGCCACCAGCTTGACCACGGCCTTGTTGGCGGCACCGTCCGCCGGCGGCGCGGTCACGCGCACGCGCAGGACACCCTCGGCATCGACACCTTCGACCGCATCCCGGCTGGACCGTGGCGTGACCCGCACCGCGATCACGACCGCCTCGCTCACAGGAACCAGGTCATCCTCATCAACAGGCCCAGGCCGATGAGCAGCACCAGGGGGCTAAAGTCGAACTGGCCCGACTGCGGCAGGATGTTGCGGATGGGCGCGAGGAAGGGCTCGGTCAGGCTGTAGAGGAACTGGCCCAGGGGCCGCTCGAACTGCGGGTCGATCCAGCTCGTGAGCACCCGGCCCAGCATCACGATCCAGGCGGTGGTGACCAGTGACTGCAACAGGATGCGGATGAAGTCTTCCACGTCGGTCTCTCGTTCGTCCTAGGCGGGCCTGGGGCGTTCACCGAAGAGCGCTCGGCCCACACGCACCAGCGTACTGCCTTCCTCGATGGCGGCCTCGTAGTCGTCGGTCATGCCCATCGACAGGCCCGCGCCCAGCCGTGGCTCGGCGCTGCGCAGCCGCTCCGAGAGCTCGCGCAGACGGGCGAAGGTCGGCCGCGCCGCATCACCACCGCCGGTGTGGAAGCCGACGGTCATGAGGCCGCGCACCTCCACGTTCGGCAACGCCAACACGGCGTCCAGCTCGTGCTCGAGCTCGTCGGGCGCGAAGCCGGCCTTGGTCGGATCGTCGTCGACGTTGACCTGGAGATAGATGGGCAGGCGACCGCCGGTCCGCGCGCCGCGCTCGCCCACGAGTCGGTCCAGCCGACCCGCGAGGGCCATGGAGTCCACCGACTCGATCACGTCGAAGAGCTCCACCGCCTTCGCCGCCTTGTTCTTCTGCAGGTGGCCCACGAGATGCCAGGTCGACCTCCCCAGAAGCGGGATCTTGCTCGCGGCTTCCTGCACCCGGTTCTCACCGAGCGTGTCGTGGCCGGCAGCCTGCGCGAGGCGCAACCGCTCCACCGGCACGGTCTTGGAGATGGCCACGAGCAGCGCCGCGTCCGGGGGCCGCCCGGAACGCACGCAGGCCGCCGCCATGCGCTCGAGGACCTCGGCGCGGGCAGCGGCCAACTCGGGAATGGTCCGCTCGTCGAGCAGGCCGGCGTCAGTGTTCGTCGGTGCGGATCAGCGGCTGCGGCGCAGGAACGCCGGGATGTCGAGATCCTCTTCCTTGGCGGCGCGGGGCTGGCCGGCGGCGACGGTCTCGCCGCTCGAGACCGGCACGGCCACGGCCTGCTTGGCCTCGGTCTCGCCCTCGGTCTCGGCCTGGTCACCGGCCGCCGTGCGCTGACGCGCCAGCTCCTGCATGAAGTCCCGGTTCTCGAGACCCGTCTGCACGCCGCTGCTGAGGTCCTCCTCCGCACCCGCGGTGAGGTAGCTGGCCTGGCGGTTGTGGTCGAAGCCGGTGGCGATGACGGTGATCTGCAGATCCTCGCCCATGCGCTCGTCGATGACCGTGCCGAAGATGATGTTGGCCTCGGGGTCCGCCATCTCCTTGATGATCTCGGCTGCCTCGTCGACCTCGAAGAGGCCGAGGCTGGGGCCGCCGGTCACGTTGAAGAGGATCCCCTGGGCACCGCTGATGCTGACCTCGAGCAGCGGGCTGCTGATGGCCTCGCGGGCAGCCTCCGCCGCGCGGTCGGAGCCCGAAGCGCGACCGATGCCCATGAGGGCCGAACCAGCCGAGCGCATGACCGCACGCACGTCGGCGAAGTCGAGGTTGATGAGGCCGGGCACGGTGATGAGGTCGCTGATGCCCTGCACGCCCTGGCGCAGGACATCGTCGACGACGCGGAAGGCGTCGACGATCGAGGTGTCCTCGGAGACGACCTCCTTGAGGCGGTCGTTGGGGATGGTGATGAGGGTGTCCACCTTGTCGCGCAGCAGCTCCGCCGACTTCTCGGCGTTGAGGCGGCGACGTGCGCCCTCCCAGGCGAACGGCTTGGTCACGACGCCGATGGTCAGCGAGCCCATGTCGCGCGCGATCTCTGCGATGACGGGTGCGGCGCCCGACCCGGTCCCACCACCCATGCCGGCGGTGATGAAGACCATGTCGGAGTCTCGGAGGGCGTCAGCGATCTTCTCGGAGTCTTCCTCTGCGGCGCGCTGGCCGATGGAGGGATCTCCGCCGGCGCCGAGGCCGCGGGTGATCTTGTCGCCGATGCGGATCTTGTTGGGCGCGTCCGACTGGAGCAGGGCCTGGGCATCGGTGTTGACGGCGATGAACTCGACGCCCATCAACTCTGCCCGGATCATGCGGTTGACGGCATTGCTGCCACCACCACCGACCCCGATCACTCGGATAAGGGCGAAATTCTCTGAGTCAGAACGCAGCGGCATGTATTGATCCCTCCAGATCGCGCAC
>CAYZDQ010000505.1:0-2649 GCA_964476955.1 uncultured Anaerolineaceae bacterium | reverse complement strand
TATCGATCTGATGCTGGCGTTCCCGGCGTTGGTGCTGGCCATCGTGCTCGCCGGAGCACTGCTTCTGGCCTACCGCCGCGTGGCGGTCAGCGGCTGGGGCATGGCGATGGTCGCGCTGCGCGACCAGGAGATCGCCGCCGGTACGCGCCTGCAGACTCCCGCGGGCATCGAGTTCCAGACCACCGAGTCGGTGACCCTGCCCCGCGCCGAGGACGGTGCGCAGGCCACGATCAGCGCACCCATCGAGGCCCTTGCCAGCGGCGAGGCCGGGAACGTGCCCCCCGGGACCATCAGCATCGTGCCCTCGCTCGAGAGCCAGGGCATCAGCGTCACCAACGTCGTGGCTACCGAGGGCGGCCGTTTCGAGGAGCACCCGTTGGTCACCGCCGCCGACTACGACGCCGCCGCGGTCGACCTGCGCAACCGCCTGACGGGCGCGCTCGCGGCCTACCTGCGCGATCCGGCCAACCAACCGCCAGGGCAGACCGTCTTCGCCGAGACCGCCAGCCTGGGGCAGCTGACGCTGGAGCCGCCGGCGACAGCGGTGGTCGGGGTGGCGGCCGATGACTTCGAGCTGACCGGCTCGGTGGCCGCAGCCGTGCTCACGGTCGACGAATCGCTGGTCGACCACGTCACCCGTGCCCGGCTGGAGGCGGCGGTACCCGTAGCCACGCGGCTCCTGGCCGAGAGCGTGATCCTCGAGCGCGGCGAAGGTAGCGTCGACGGCGGACGCATCCTCTTCGAGGGTGCCGCCTCAGGCACCGCCACGCCGGTCATCGACGTAGAGGCGCTGGCGGCTCGAGTGGCTGGCCTGCCGGTTTCTGAAGCACAGGCCATACTGGATGGGCTCGGGACAGCGACCGTGAACGTGTGGCCCGGGTTCCTGGGCGATCTGCCGAACGATCGCGAACGCATCACGCTGGATGTCCTCGAGGCATCAGCAACGGAGTGAGCCAACCGACCCCATGACCAGCGATTCGCACCCCCGCGCGTCGAGGTGCCAGTGACCGTGCTCCTCGGTATCGATCTGGGTGAACGGCGCATCGGCGTCGCCACCGGAGACACTGCGACCGGCGCCGTCAAGCCACTGCTGACCCTGCGCCGCGGCACCCTGCAGCAGGATGCCGAGGCCATCGGCCGCATCTGCTCGGAGCGTCGGGCCGATGCGGTGGTGGTGGGCTTGCCCCTGAGCCTCGACGGCGGCGAGAGCGAGCAGACCTCCCTCACCCGTGAGTGGGCGAAGGGCATCGGACCCGTCATCGGCCTGCCAGTGACACTGCGCGACGAGCGCCTTACGAGCGTGGACGCCGAAGCCCGCATGGGCCGGGCTCCGCGTAGCCGAGCCGGTGGTCCGCCCTCGACCAAGGCCCGCAACGCCTGGCGTGCGCGCATCGACCGGGAAGCGGCAGCGGCCATCGTCCAGCGTGAGCTCGACGCTCGAGCCGGCAGCGAGGTGGCGCCATGAGCGCTCAGCCACCGCCCGGCAGCGGCCGCGTCGGTATCGTCGAGAACTGGGAGCTGCGCCACCACAAGTCCCGCGATGCCAACTCGGGCGCCTTCAAGGGCCTGCTCTTCGTGGTCGTGGCCCTGCTGCTCATCACCGTCGGTGGCTGGTTCGCGGCCCGGCCCATGGTCGGCCCCTTCCTGACCGACACCTTCGAAGAGCATCCCGGCATCATCAACTACCCCGTGGTCGGCGACCTCATCGCCACCGAGTTCTCCGATCGCCTCGACAAGTCCGCCTCCAGCAGCGAGACGGAGGTCGAGTTCGTCATCGAGCCCGGCCAGACCGTCGACGACATCCAGGCCAACCTCATCGAGGCAGGCCTGCTCGAGGACGCGTCGGCCTTCAAGTACGCGGTCGTGCGTGACCGCGTGGACCAGCTCATCAAGGCCGGCACCTACACCATGACCCCGCGCATCACGCCCGCCGGCATCGCCGCTCGTCTCGAGGCCGACCCTGATCTGCCCACGCCGGTGGTGACCCTGGACATGCGCCATGGGCGACGAATCGAGCAGCACGTGGCCTACCTCCAGCAGGAGACCGAGGGAAGCGAGCTCGAGCTCGACACCAAGGAGTTCCTCAAGCTCGCGCGCAACCCCAGCAACCGGCTGCGCGAGCAGTACACCTTCCTCAAGAAGTCACCCGCGGACAGCAGCCTGGAGGGCTTCCTCTACGGCGGCACCTACGAGGTGCCCATCGACATCACCGCCGAGGAGCTCATCCACCAGATGCTGGGCAAGTTCGACGCCAGCGCCAGCAAGTTCGTGGACCAGGCCAAGAAGAAGGGCTTCGACTTCTACGACACGCTCACCATCGCCAGCCTCGTCGAGCGCGAGGCCAAGGCCGACAGCGACCGCAAGAAGATCGCCGGCGTCTACTGGAACCGTCTCGACTCCAAGCTCGCGAAGAAGGCCGGCACCAATGGCTTGATGCAGGCCGATCCGACGGTGGTCTACGCCACCGATTCGATGGAGCTGGCGGATCGGGCGGTGAAGAAGTGGGACGAGTACGTCTTCTGGAATCTGCTCGGGTTGGCGGACTACGGCAAGGTCAACGTCGACCCCAAGTACGCGTCCTTCCAGACATACCAGAACCCGGGTCTGCCGGACTGGCCCATCGTGACCCCCTCGGCCAAGTCCATCCAG
>CAYZDQ010000504.1:0-2662 GCA_964476955.1 uncultured Anaerolineaceae bacterium | reverse complement strand
CAGCCCGAAGGTGCTTCCGAGGGCCATCGGAGCCGCGAGTCTAGCCTCCGCCGGCCCCGGACTCCCTGAACGACGCCCCGTCGGTGGCGACCACGCGGCGCCCGCAACCCAGCGCAGGCGCTTGACCGTGGCCTCGAGCAGCTGGTCGGAGGCCGCGACCACGACGTAGAGCACATCTCCGTAGGGATACCAGGCGACCTTGAAACGGTCGAAGTCGGCCAGACGGACGGCACGCTCGGCGATGGTCGCGGCTACGTCGTCGGGCTTCTCGCCCTGCCACAGGTAGTCCCCGGCATCGACCGAGGTGACCAGCAGATAGAACGTCGGGTCCCATTCGATGAACTCGCTGGCCGGCACATCCTTGACCTGCGCGGCTGCAACGGCTATCGGCGGGATCTGCTCCTCCGCCGTGGGTGGTCCCGTGATCGCGGCACTCTTCTGGGCGATGGTCACGCGGGAGGGCCCGAGACCGCCATCGACCAGGATCCGTCGAACGCGCGGATCGGTGAAGTACTCCTGTTCCTCGAAGGCGGTCTTGTCGGAGTCGGAGGGCTGCAGCCCGAGCCCCGCGATCTGGTCCGGCAGCCCCAGGGCGAGGGCATCGGAGCTTTCGGGCGAGTAGAGCATGAGGGTGGGCTCGTCGAGGATGTCGAGCCGGACTCCGGCGTCCGCCTGATCGCTACCCGAGTCGGCGCAGCCGGCTGCGACCATCAGCGCGATGGTCGCAGCAGCGCTGAAGCGTGAACGCATTGGGCCCTCCTCTTCCCCGCTCAGGTTCCCGGCTCGACGGCCAGCTTCATCGTGCCGTCGATGCAGATGTCGTTCTGGTCGAGCGGAACCCGCGCGCCATCGCTCAGGTCGAGGCTCTGGGCATTGCCACAGAACGTCGTGCCGCTCGTCTCCAGATAGCTGTCCCCGCCCACCCGCAGTCCGACCTCGTTGCCGATGAGCCCTGCTTCCTGCAGGCGGAGCTCGGCATCGAGCACGCGGATGCCGATCTCGGCGTCACGGACGTTGGTGCGGTACACGAGCACGCCGGCGCCCGGGCCGACGTAGAGACCCTCGGTCCCGCCGATGATGTCGGTGCCGGTGATCTCCGCGCTGGAGCCTTCATTGGCGACGCGGATGCCGGCGTTTTGGGAAAGGCTGTTGACCGGGCTGGCCTCCACCAGGACGTGCGCACCCTTGGCCACGCTGATGCTGAAGCCGGGGCACTCGCTGGCCTGGAAGGTGGTGCCGCGAACGACCGGCGAGGTGCCCTCACCCTCGATGAGCATGCACGCACCCTGCACCGTCACGCCCTCGAACAGCGGCGATGAGCCGTTGCCGATGTGCGAGAGGCTGGTGAGCACGCTGTCGCGGATGGTGGGGCTGGCGCCGCCGTCGATGGCCAGTGCCTCACGTGGTTGGGTGGGGCTGCTCGTGCGCATCTCCCCTTCTGGGTCGACCACCAGATCATCGAGCGTGGGCGAGCCGCCGTCGATGACGACCGCCGTGCCGTGGCTGGCCCCACGCACGGTCATTCCCTCGAGCGTGGCGTCGCTTCCCTTGAGCGTGAAGACCGTGCGCAGCTGGTCGCGCTCGCCGACACCCTCGGGCAACGGTGCCGGCATCACGATGATGGCCTCACGGTCGCCGGCACCCACGATGGCGATGTCCTTGTCGATCACGATGCCGGCCGTGTACGTGCCCGGTCGCAGCTCGATGCGATCGCCCGCTGCCGCAGCCGTGACCGCGCCTGCGACGGTGCCGAAGTGGCCGTCCACGGGGTCGACGACGATGACGCGATCTGGGCCCGGAGGATCGAGCGGCTGACGGGGCTGCTCGGGTACGACCGTGCCCTCGGTGCTGGAGCCGCCCAACAGCTCTCGCCCCGGGCCAAGCGTCATCCATGTCGCGGCGCCACCAAGGATGGTCGCCACGAGCAGGACCGCCACCAGGATCGGTAGCGAACTCGTCCCCTCGCGACGCAGGGCACCTGCTCCACCTTGGCCATCGTGGCCACCTGGCGTGAGCACGACCTCGGGGCGATCCCGACGGCCGAGCTGCGTGGTCGACGTATCCAGGCCCAGCAGTCGCCGCAGCCATACGAAGCGACCGCGGCGTTGCGGCGTGATGGCAGCCGCATCCACGGCGCTCTGCAGCGCACGGGTCGGTTCGGGCACAGCGTCCAACTCTTCCCGCAGCCAGGCGTCGATGCGGAGATCGGGGTCTCTCGTGCTCATTCGATGGCCCCCTGTGGGGTCACGGCGGTCGCGGCCGTGGGCGGACGGGGTGGTCGGTCGTCAGCCTCGATGGCAGCTCGCAATGCCGCCATGGCGCGGTGGAAGCGAGACCGGGCGGTGCCTGCGGGGATGCCCAGCGAGGTGGCCACGGCTTCGAGCGGCATGTCCAGGTAGTGGTGCATGACCACGACCGCGCGGTGTTCGAGCGAGAGGCGACGGAAGCCTCGCTCGAGCTGATCGCGGTCAGCCACGCTGCCGATGTCGTCACCGGCGACGGGCTCACGCGAGGCGACCCCGAAGATCTCTGGCTGGCGACGCTTGCGCTTGCGCGATTCCGCATAGCAGGCCCGAACGAGCAGCTTGTACGACCACGACTCGTACTTCCCGGGATCGCGCAGCTGAGGCAGGTCCTTCCAGATGCTGAGCAGAGCCTGCTG
>CAYZDQ010000503.1:0-2670 GCA_964476955.1 uncultured Anaerolineaceae bacterium | reverse complement strand
CACGATCATGGCCTCGTAGACCTCGTGGCGGTCGATGCCCAGCTCCGCGTAGACGGCTTTGAGGCCCGCGTTGAGGGCACGACGGAGGGCCTTGCGCATGGTGCCAGGGTGGTGGCGCTCGTAGCCGATGCGGCTCATCACGTCGCTGCCGCCGAAACGCTGCGGATTCTCGAACGCGCCGCCACTGACGACGTGCCCGTCGGTCAGGTCGATAAGGCGGAAGACGCAGGTGGTCGTGCCCACGTCGACGGCCAGGCCCAGTACATGCTCCCGCCGCAGGTCGAACGCGATGCCGTCGTAGAGCACCGCGTGTTCGGTGGTGGTGACGACGGGGTCGACCTCGGTGATGATCTCGCCGGCCTCCTCGAGGATGTGCATGCGCCGGCGGATGATGGCGAACTCGACGTCATCCTGGGCCGACTCGATCTCCGCCTGGCAGGCGAGGCGGAAGTCCTCCGGCAGGTACTCCTCCGCCTCGGTGCGCGCGCTGAGCTGATCGCCGCCCTGGCGGATCTCCACCACGCACTCGCGACAGCGGCCGGATTGGCTGCACGACTGGGGCACGGCCACCGAGACCTCGTCGGCGTAGTCGAACAGCGACTTGCCGGTGGTCAGCGGGCGGCGTTCGATGCCGTGGATGATCTCGGACACAGGGTCTCCAGGTACGTCGATCGGGCGCACCCCAACGCTACCAAAGAGGGCCGTGGTCTTGTACCTGGCGCGTACGATGAGCGCGTCCGGGGGCGGAGGTGGCGAGATGAGACGACCGACCCTGGCCATCGCGGCGGCGGGGCTGCTGCTGCTCGGCCTCGTTCCCGGTGCCGCGGCGGAGGAAGGGCCAGAGCTGAACGTCATGTGCGTGACGCTCGCCGGAGAGCCGTCGGACGCTGACTGGGATGAGTTCACGCTGCAGGACGACATCGCCGCGGGTGCCGCGAGCCTGACCACCGTCTCGGCCGGCGCGGACTGTGCCGTCGCCGCGGACGGAGCCGCGTGCCTGACCGTGGCCGGGGCCTCGCCGACGGAGGGATGGACGCAGGGCACGCTGTCCGAAGCCATCTCGACGGGACGCGCCCAGATCGTGCTGCTCGCGGCACCCGAGGAATGCACGCAGGTGATCGCCGAGACGGGCGATCCTGTGGACACACCCGAGCGGTTGCCGCTGGAGGTGGTCGAATCGGGCATCGTCATCGGCGAGTCCAGCTCCAGCTTCGTGGTCATAGTGTCAAACCCCAACACGGGGACCTGGGCGGCCCAGGGTCTGCCGGTCGCGGCGCGCATCCTCGATGGCTCCGGGAACAAGCTCGAGACCAGCAGCGCGTTCGTGACGCTGCTGCCAGGTCAGGTCGGTGCCGCCATCGGTTTCCTGACCACGGCGGGAGAGCCCCGCGAACTTGAAGCAGCTGTTGAGGGCGCCGACTTCAACTGGCTGCCCACCGAGCTGTCAGCGGACCTGCTCGAAATCTCCGCGGTGAAGCTGAAGGGGGATTCGGTCATGGGCTTCGCCACCACCGGCAAGATCCACAACACCGGCGACGCCGGGCAGGACGGCGTGTCGGTCGTGATCGTCCATCGCAACAAGACCGGCGAGATCATCGGCGCCGAGTTCACGTTCCTCGAGTCCATCCCGGCTGGTGGGACGGTGAAGTTCGAGACTCCCAACCTCAGTGGGATCGGCCGCAAACAGGTCGCGGAGACCGACGTCTACTACCAGCTCGGCTCGGTCCACTAGCCCGCGCTGGACATCCTCGATCGGGGGCGTATTCAACGGCCTCTGCTACCATGTTTTGGTCGCTGGCGAGTGGCCAAACGGTAAGGCACCTGACTCTGGATCAGGGGATTGAAGGTTCGAATCCTTCCTCGCCAGCCATTCTGTGCTCAGATCCCCCGACCTGAACCGACAGCAACCGACCCTGTCCGCCATCTATTGACTCACGATTGACTCACGTCGTTTGAGACGGTAGAACTAGGGCCCATGGACACCTCCGTCTGCGTGTCCGGGTCATGCCGGGCCGCACTCCCCCCTGCGGCCCGGAAGGGCCTCCTCTCCTCCCACCAGGACTCGATCTAGGCCATGCCGACGATCGAGCTTCCGCTCCCCGAGTTCATCGCCTTCACCGCCGGCGTCCTCGTCTTCGGGATGGTCCTCGGCGTCACATTGGTCCCCTGGCTTACCGACCGCCTGTATGAGCTCAGGCACGCCCTGGATGGCGACTGAGCCCCGGTGGCCGGTGAGCGGCCCAATGGGCACCAGTACCGCGAGGCCCGCAAGCGGTCGGCCTTCTTCTGCTTCGGCCTCTCCGGGGTGCTGCTCGTCACTGACGCCTTCGGCCTCGCACACGAGGTCGAGCCGCTCGTGATCTACGCGCTCTTCCTGACCGGCGCCGGCCTGCTCGGCGCCAACGTCGTGGGCCTCGGTCGATGAGCATCGAGGGCGGCGTCAACCCGAAGGTCTACCTCCCGGTCTTCGTCAACCAGCACTACGCGGCGCTGGCGCATGACGGCAAGGACGACTGTCGCGTGATGATGACCCAGGCGTACGTGGCGGCCGCGACCCTGGGCGAGTCCCAGCGCACCGAGATGGGCCACGAGAAGTCCATCACCGCCTTGGTGGCCCAGGCGGTCGAGAGGCGCAATCGCCTCGACAAGGGCGAGCAGACCCGCCCACGC
>CAYZDQ010000502.1:0-2675 GCA_964476955.1 uncultured Anaerolineaceae bacterium | reverse complement strand
CCATCAGCTCGGTCAGCAGGTCCGGGTCGAGCGAGCCCCAGTTGACGCCGATGCGTACCGGCTTGGCGTGATCGATGGCGGCCTGCACGATGGTGGTGAAGTTCTCGTCCCGGCGCTTGGAGCCGACGTTGCCGGGATTGATGCGGTACTTGGCCAGGGCCGCGGCCATCTCCGGGAAGTCCACGAGCAGCTGGTGGCCGTTGTAGTGGAAGTCGCCGATGAGCGGCACACCGATACCCAGGTCGTCGAGCTTGCGCCGGATGAGCGGCACCGCGCGTGCCGCGTCCGGGTTGTTGACCGTGATGCGCACGAGCTCGGAGCCGGCATGGGCCAGGGCCGCCACCTGCAGGGCGGTCCCGTCGGCGTCGGCGGTATCAGTGTTGGTCATCGACTGCACCACCACCGGTGCGTCCCCGCCGATGTTCACGCCGCCGACCTCGACGATCACACTCGCACGGCGAGGCGAGCGCGGGGCCAGCGTCACGGCAGCAGCCCCCGGATGTCACCGATGGTGACGACCACGAGGAAGACCATCAGCGCGACCCAACCGGTGAAGTAGACCAGCCGCTCGGTGGCCGGGCTCACGCGGTTGCCGCTCAGTCGCTGGACCACGGCCATGACCATGCGACTGCCGTCGAGCGGCGGGATGGGCAGCAGGTTGATGACCGCGAGGTTGGCGGAGATGAGCCCGATGAACCAGATGAGGAAGACCGCCGGCAGCTCGGTACGCACGGTGCCGATGACGTTGACCATGCCAACCGGTCCGGCCACGTCGTCGAGTCCCTCACCCGAGCCGCTGAAGAGGCCCACCACGAGCCCGCCCACGGCCTCGAGGATGAGCGTCGACGTCTCGGCCGTCATGCGCAAGCCGATGGCCGCGGATTCGAGGAGGCCGTTCTGCTGCTCGTCGAAGTCCCACACCAGCGCCGGCTGGAAGCCGAGTGCCCCCTGCCCGGCCGCGATCTCGGCGGCCGAGCGGAGGGTGGCCTCCACCTCCTCGACCGTGCCGTCCGCATGCTCGACCGTGAGCACGACGGTCTCGCTGGGGCGCTCGGAAAGATACCGCAGCGGGGCACGGCGGCCCTCGTTGGCGGCCGCGTCCGCGAGATCGTCGAAGACGGGGAACGTCTGGCCGTCGATGGCCACGATGCGGTCGCCGGTGCCGTCGTGGACGTCGTACTCCACGACCTCGCCCGTGGGCGCGCCGTTCTCGGTGACCTCGAAGGTGCGGGTCTCCACGTACTCGCCGCCCACCAGCCCCACGGCCGCGGCCGGTGAGTCGGGCAGGACCTTGTCGATGGGTACCTTCCAGATGGGCTCGGCAGCGAATGCCACCATCGTGAAGATGATCCAGGCGATGGCGAAGTTCACGCCGGCACCCGACACGAGGATGGCCAGACGCTTGGCCAGCGATTGGTTGACGAAGGCGTGGGGGTCGAGCGACTCGACCTCGTCGGCCCGCTCCGGCTCGAGCTCTGGCTCAGCGCCTTCGCCCTGGTCCTGGGGTGTGCCGTCAGCCGGGCTGCGCTCCTCCCCTTCCATGCGCACGAAGCCGCCGATGGGCAGCCAGTTGAGCGTGTAGGTGGTGGCGCCACGCTTGAAGAGCACCTTGGCCCGCGGCGGGAAACCGATGCCGAACTCGTGAACGGTGACGCCGGCCAGCCGGGCGGCCACGAAATGGCCCAGCTCATGGAGCAGGACCAGGATCGTCAGCAGCGCCAGCAGGATGAAGAGGTTGACCAGGGCATCCATCAGCTCAGCGCCTCCTCAGCGGTCACGCGCGCCCAGGCCCGCACCTCTGCGTCGATGGCCTCGAGCTCCTCGAGCCCCGGCTCGTGAGCGACGCTGAAGCGTGCCACCGCGGCCTCCACCAGCCGGGCGATTCCGCGATACGAGAGGTCTCCCGCGAGGAATCGCTCCACGGCGATGTCGTCGGCGGCGATGAGCGCGGCCGTGGCTCCGGGTCCCTCAGCACCGGCGGCGCGCGCGATGGGGATCGCGGGGAAGCGCACCTCGTCGGGGGCTTCGAAGGTCATCTCGGATCGCTCCGTGAGGTCGAGCCGCGGGGCGGGCCCGGCGGTTCGGCGGGGGAAGGTGACGGAATACTGGATGGGGATGCGCATGTCCGGCAGGCCCAGCTGCGCCTTCTGCGAGCCATCGACGAACTCGACGAGCGAGTGGATGAGGCTCTGCGGGTGCACGATGACGTCGACCCGCTCGTAGGGCACATCGTATAGCCAGTGCGCCTCGATGACCTCCAGGCCCTTGTTCATGAGCGTGGCCGAGTCGATGGTGATCTTCGCGCCCATGGTCCAGTTGGGGTGCTTGAGGGCATCCTCGGGGCGAGCCCCGGCCATGCGCTCCGCCGACCACGTGCGGAACGGTCCACCCGACGCGGTAAGGATGAGGCGGGCCACGTCCGAGAGATCCTCGCCCACGAGGCACTGCCAGATGGCCGAGTGCTCCGAGTCGATGGGTCGCACCCAGGCCAGGGTCGAGGCCATGGGGTGGCTAGGGTCGCGCGCGGCCACCTCGGCGGCGCGTGCCGCGGCCAAGGGCATGACCAGGTGGCCGGCCGAGACCAGCGTCTCCTTGTTGGCCGTGGCCACGACCTTGCCGGCGGCCAGCGCGGCCAACACCGGGCGCAGGCTGACCACACCGCCGGTGGCGACGAT
>CAYZDQ010000501.1:0-2678 GCA_964476955.1 uncultured Anaerolineaceae bacterium | reverse complement strand
GTACACCGTGACCGAGGGCGAGGGCCTGCTGCTGCGGGCCGACGGCAGTTCGGAGCCGATGGGTCCCCGTACCTACGTGCTGGCGACCGGCGATGGCGTCATCGAGAACCCCGCGCTGGTGCACTTCGGTGCCAACCGCACCGACCAGCCGGTGACCATCATCAGCGCCACGCTCTTCGAGGCTGGAGCACCGGTCGCTACGGTGGTCGAAGAAGGGGAGTAGCCGGCTCCTCCACCCACCACGGGGCCAAGTCGCACTGGGCCAACGGTTCGGCGCGCCGAGATGAAGCCGATGTCGCCAGGCGTCGCGGTGGGCGACGCTATCGGCCTCGAATGAGGACTCCCGTAGTCAGACGTCGCCTGGGTCGACCGTAGTCCGGGATGCAGCCCACCGGGACTGATCCGAGCCCTCGCCCGAGCTTCGCATCTTCCCCGCCACGCTCACCGGCGAGCGCTGGCAGCCAGGGTCGACCATCCCCGGTGGCTACGAGTGCGACTACCGTCGGTGGGGGTGGCAGATGACGACCTCGGTCGCTCCGGAGACGGCCGCAGAGGGCCTAGAACTCGATGAGCGCGACCAGGCCCTGCGCGGCGGCCTCGGTCCACTCGAGGATGGCGCCGGTAACCGGCGGTACCAGGCCGATGACGATGACCATCGCGGCGGCCACCACCAGACCGGCCTTGGTGACCGTGCCGATGCTCACCTCCGGCACGTCCTCGGCCGGCTTCCGCATGTACATGTAGACGACCACGCGCAAGTAGTAGAACGCGGCCATGGCGGCGTTGAGCATCATCACCACTGCCAGCAACGTCAGCGGGCCGCCGACCTCCAGCGCCGACAACACCACGGTCATCTTGGCGAAGAAGCCGGCCAGCGGCGGGATGCCCACGAGCGAGAGCAGGAAGACCGTCATGGCCAGGGCCAGTACCGGCGCGCGATAGCCGAGGCCGGTGAAGCTGGATATCTGGCTGGTCACCCCCGGCCGTCGCTGCAGCGCGGCCACCACGGCAAAGGCACCGAGGTTCATGAAGGCGTAGGCCACGCTGTAGAAGAGCACGCCCTGCACGCCGGCCGCGCCCACAGCCGCGTCCTCGGCGGTGGCGAAGACGACGAGGCCGACCATGATGTAGCCGGTGTGGGCGATGGAGCTGTAGGCCAGCATGCGCTTGACGTTGTCCTGGCCCAGCGCGGCCAGGTTGCCCACGGTCATGGTGACGGCCGCGAGCACACCGATGATCAGGGCCCACTCACCGCGCAGCGGGCCGAGGGCCTCGATGAAGATGCGCAGGATGAGCGCGAAGGCCGCGATCTTGGGGCCCACCGAGAGATAGCCGGTGACGGGTGTGGGCGAGCCCTGGTAGGCATCAGGTGTCCAGTAGTGGAACGGTACCGCCGCGATCTTGAAGAGCACGCCCACCGCCAGCAGGGCCAGGCCCATGGCCAGCGCCAGCGGCAGTGCCTCCTCACCACTGAGCACACCCTCGAGCTCGCTTGCCACTGCCGCCAGCTGCGTGTTGCCGGTGAAGCCCATGACGAAGGCG
Organism: uncultured Anaerolineaceae bacterium; assembly: GCA_964476955.1. Classification (GTDB taxonomy): domain Bacteria; phylum Chloroflexota; class Limnocylindria; order Limnocylindrales; family CSP1-4; genus JAFMJV01. The sequence goes on along the minus strand of CAYZDQ010000501.1, from coordinate 1,136 downwards.
AGGCCGAAGAGCAGGATCGCGCTGGAGAACGAACCCAGCAGGAAGTACTTGATGGCGCCCTCGGTGGAGAGCCCATCGCGCTTGGCGAAGCCGGCCATGATGTAGCCCGGCAGAACTAGCAGCTCCAGGCCGATGAACAGGATCAGCAGGTCCTGGCCGCCGGCGATGAGCATGCCGCCGCTGATGGCGAAGAGCAGGGTCACGGTGAACTCGGCCAGCGGCATCTTGCGCGGGGCGAGATAGTCGGGCGCGAAGAGCAGCGTCAGCAGGGCGATCGAGATGAGCGCCGCGTCCAGCAGCGCCGTCAGCAGGTCACGTGTGTAGAGCGCGGGGTCGCCCACGGACTGTGGCTCGCTGAGCACGCCCACGTCCCAGGGCAGGGGCCCGATGACCAGCGTGGCCACGAGGGCGATCAAGAGCCCGCCCACACCCACGGCCATGATGAGCCCATCGCGCTTGGGCCAGAAGAGGTCGATGACCAGCACGACCAGGGCCAGGGCGACGACCAGCACGAACGGTGTCAGGGCCAGCATCTCGTCGCCGCTCACCGCAGCAGCCTCGCGGTCGTGTCAGCGGCGTCGTTCACGTGTTCGAGGATGGCCTCCGCCGGCGCCGCGGTCAGGTCCAGCACCAGGGCCGGGAAGAGGCCCAACGCCACCGCCAGCAGCACCAGCGGTGCGAGCGTGGCGGCTTCCATGGGATTGACATCGGTGAGCTTGCTACCGAGCCCCTTCAGGAAGGGGGTGACGTCGCCCATGATGATGTTCTGGACCATGAACAGCAGGTAGACCGCCGCGAAGATGATGGTGAAGGCGGCGACGTAGCCGACCCATGGCTCCCACGCGACCGCACCGAGGATGACCAGGAGCTCGCCCACGAAGCCGGCCAGGCCGGGCAGGCCTGCCGAGGCCAGGCTGAAGAAGACCATCAGTGTGGCGAAGACCGGCACGCGCTGGCCCAGGCCACCCATCTTGGCGATGGTGCGGTCATGGGTGCGCTCGTAGATCACGCCCACCAGCAGGAAGAGGGCGCCGGTGATGATGCCGTGGCCGACCATCTGGAAGATGGCACCCTGCAGGCCTTGCTCGTTGAAGACGAAGATGCCCAGGGTCACGAAGCCCATGTGGCTGACCGAG
>CAYZDQ010000500.1:0-2680 GCA_964476955.1 uncultured Anaerolineaceae bacterium | reverse complement strand
AGCGTCCGTCGGGGATGTCGAGGACCTCGAGCAGATCCGGATCGAGGTACAGCTGATGGCATTCGGCGCAGAGTGCGGCCGGCACCGCGAAGCAGAGTCGCTCCTCGCCGTCGGGCATGCGAAACGTCGTGTCGAAGCGCGAGTTGACCAACTGTCGCTCGCACTGCGGGCAGTTGTCCCGGAGCCACGTCATCGTTGAGATCACACCTCAGCTCGGTGATCGGGCAGTCCGACCACTCAGGCCACAGAAGCTACGGACGGGTCTCCCCCGGACCCATGCCCCGGTGGTACCAAGGCACGTCCCACTGAGGGGGTAGAAGAGTACGGTTCAGAGTGGTGCGCGGGGGCAACATCGGAGCTGCCGTCTGGTGGTGGGCGCGGGGGATCGGGCCGCTGTCGGCCGGTGCGCGGAACTGGGTCGCTGCAGGCAGATGCCGCCCATGTCGACGCTATCTCACGGGCACCGCGGTCGATGTAGCCACATGTCCGCTGCGGCGACGTTATCGCCGACGAACGAGGGGTCTTGTGGCCGGGCGTCGCCTCCACGGACCGTAGTTGCACACGACCGTACCGCTTGTTGGCCTACCGTCCGTGGCAGCGACCGGTGGCCACGAGCCAACGCAGTCGGCGTGCTTGGCAATGCACGCGCCGCCGGGCGGCCCAAGACCATTCCGATGGCTACGAGGGCCGAGCGCGTCGACTCAAGCGACGACTGACGAGGTGCCGGCCACAGCCGGGACGGTCGCCTGCGCTAGACGACGTGGAGCAGCAGCGACGCCTCGGCCCACAGCTTCTCGAGCTGATAGAACTCGCGCTCGGGCTTGCTCATGACATGGACGATGACGCCGCCGAAGTCGACCAGCAACCAGTGCGAGCCGGCATCGCCCTCGCGTGAGAGCGCCACCTCGCCATCCGCCTTGAGGCCGTCGATGATGCCGTCGGTGATAGCGTTGAGCTGGCGGTCGGAGGCACCCGAGCAGATGACGAAGTAGTCGGTCATCGTGGTCTGGCCGCGCACGTCCAGCAACACGATGTCGCTGGCCTTCTTGTCCGCGGCCAGGTCCACGACCTTGTGGGCCATGGCCAACACGGCCGGGTCGGGTTCATCGACCACGATCGGCCGTGCACGCTCGCTCGACTCCTGTGAACGACTCGAAGGCAGGCCCGGCTTGGCCGCCTCGCGTGGGTCGGGAGCGCTCGCTGCCTCGTCCTGCTCGGTCGGCATCTGGGCCTGCTCGTCGTTCACCGTGTGGGAATCCTCCTGTGTCGTCTGTTCCGGGTCCATCATGCCTCGTCGGGTCCAGCCAGCGCCCAGCGGACAGCGGCCTGTGCGTGCAGCGTGGTCGTGGGGAAGTAGGGCACGTCGACGTCGTTCGGCCCCACCAGCAGCTCGATCTCGGTGCAGCCGGCGATGACGCCCGCAGCCCCATGCTCGACGAGGCGGCCGATGACGTCGAGGTAGGCCGTCTGCGAGACCGGCGAGACCACGCCCTGCACCAGCTCGTCGTAGATGACGTCGTGGACGAGGGTGCGATCAGGCTCGTCGGGCACGATCACGTCGAGGCCATGGCCCTCGAGGCGTGCGCGGTAGAAGTCCTGCTCCATGGTGTAGCGCGTGCCCAGCAGGGCCACCCGACCCAAGCCCACCTCGACCACGGCCGCGGCGGTGGCATCGGCCAGGTGCAGGAAGGGCACGTCGATCGCCGCCTCGATGGCGTCGGCGCAGCGATGCATGGTGTTGGCGCAAAGCACGATGAGCCCGGCACCAGCGTCCTGGAGGTGGCGTGCATCGGCGGCCAGCACGGCTCCCGCACCGGCCCAGTCGCCGTCGGCCTGGAGCTGCTCGATCTGGGCGAAGTCGTAGGAGCGCACGAGCAGGCTGGCCGAGTGCACGCCGCCGAGTGCCTCCCGCACCTCGGTGTTGATGATGCGCTCGTACTCGACCGAAGACTCCCAACTCATGCCGCCGAGCAGCCCGATCGTGCGCACGGCGGTCATCGCTCCCCTCCTCCGGCGCGATACAGGTCGGCCTCGTCGATGTAGCGCGCGACAGGCGCGGGCACCAGCCCGTCGATGGCCTCGCCGCGGGTCAGCCGCTCACGGATCCCGGTCGAGGCGATGTCGAGCTCGGGCCCGGGAAGGAACGCGAAGCGTGATTCGGTTCCGGGGAAATGCGCCGCCACCCAGCTTCCGTCCAGCGGCTCAGCACCCGGTCGCGGCGCCACCGCCACCCGGCAGAGCTCGAGGATGCGCTCCGGCTCGCGCCAGGAGGCGAAGCCATCGAGCACCTCGGCCGACATCACGAACCAGGGTTCGGCCCGACCCTCTGCCCGCGATCGCTGGGCCAGCTCGGCCACGGTATCGACGGCGTAGCTCGGTCCGGGTCGCTCCAGCTCGATGCGTGAGAGCACGAAGGCGGGCTCGGGTTCGATGGCCAGGGCGACCATGGCCTCGCGATGAGCAGATGGGGTGACGACCTGGTCCTGCTTGTGCGGAGGGTCGGCGTTGGGTACGAAGAGCACGTGGTCGAGGTCGAGCTCGCGCCGAGCCTCCCCGGCCAGGGCCAGGTGGCCATCGTGGATCGGGTCGAACGTGCCCCCCAGGATGCCGATCGCCTTGGCCGCTCCCCCCGTGCGGGCGTCGGTCACGAAGAGACGCTTCTGGTAGCCGGGGGCGCCGG
>CAYZDQ010000499.1:0-2686 GCA_964476955.1 uncultured Anaerolineaceae bacterium | reverse complement strand
CGCGTACTTCTGGCCCACCATGCCGACGCTGCCGATCCAGGGCCGATGGTGATCCCCGGGATGGAACTCGCAGATGCCACGCTCGATCGCTTCTCGACCGAGGGTGCCGCGGACAGGGTGGTCGACCTGGGACTGGTGAACCCGCCAGCCGCCGGCTCGGAGGGGCTATCCGACTACGCCTTCTCGGTCATCTCCGGGGAGGCGCCAGAGACCACCGAGATGCAGATCAGCATGGAATTCGAGGTCTCGCTGATCTCGAGCGAGGAGGGCTGATCACGCCCGGGGCCGAAGGCACGGCGCGCCGCCGGAGCAGGACGCCGTGGCGGCACTCGGAGCGGGGGACGCCAGCGCCTGTGGAAGCGGGAGTAGACCACGCCCCGTAGAGCTCGAGGACCTCGACACAAGCTGGAGGGGCACGGTCAGGGACGGTCCGTGGCAGTCGGAGTAGCATCGCCCGACGGAGGGACCACCCCTGCCCGCTGGAGGAACGATGCGCCCCGACACTTCCCGCACCCACGCATTCCTGATCGCCATCCTCGTCGCTCTGAGCATGCTGCTGACCGTGCCAGTCGCGGCCCAGCAGGCCAGCCCCGAAGTGGCCGCGAGCGCTTCGCCGGCGACGAGCGTGGACGAATGCGTCGAACCGGAGGCCACGGCCGAGCCGCTGAGCGACGCGCCCTTGTCGATCCCCGAAGACTTCCGCATCGCCCTCTTCGACGGCGTGTGGCAGGGCATCCGTGACTACTACTGGGATCCGGACACGTCCGGGCTCGACTGGGAGGCGGTCGGCGACGAGTTCGCGCCACTGGTCATCCAGACCGACGACGCCTACGAGGTCTACGAGCTGCTGGCGGAGATGGTGGGCCTGCTGGAGGACCCGTACACCGGCTTCTATCAGCCCGAAGACCTGGGCGACCGTGAGACCTTCGATCCCACCTACGGCGGCATCGGGGCGCTGCTCGACACCAGCGCCGCCGGCGAGGACAGCCCCGGTCTGCGCATCATCTACGTCTTCGATGAGGGCTCGGCCCAGGACGCGGGCATCACGGCCCGCGACAGCATCATCGCGGTCGAGGGCGACTCCTGTGCCCGCATCGCCGAGATCCGTGGGCCGGCGGGCACGGAGGTCACGCTGACCGTCGTCTCACCCGGGGAGGCGCCGCGCGATATCACGCTCGAGCGACGGCAGATCGACCCGACCATACGGCCGGTGGCCCGTCGGCTGGAGGCCGATCCCTCGGTCGGCTACCTGGGCGTGCTGGCACTGTCCAACCAGGAGGCCATCGACGGCATCGAGCAGGGCCTGACCGAGCTCCTGCGCGACGAGCCGCTCGAGGGGCTCATCCTCGACCTGCGGGCCTCGAACCAGGGTGCGCCTCTGGTCACCATCGAGGCACTCTCGCACTTCGTGAGCGGCCAGGTTGGTGAATACCACTCGAGGGTCGGCAACGAGCCCATCGAGATCGAGCCCAGCGACCTGGCTGGGAGCTACGCCTCCGTGCCGCTGGCGGTGCTCGTCGATGAGGAGACCGAGGCCGACGCCGAGCAGTTGGCGGCCATCCTGCAGGACCAGGGCCGAGCTACGATCGTGGGCGCGCCTACATCCGGTCAGACCCACGGCGCGACGCGCATCGACTTCCCCGAGGGCTCGCTGTTGCAGATCGTCACCTTCGGCTTCCAGCTGCCCGACGGGCGTACGCTGGAAGGGGAGGGCGTGACTCCGGATGTGCCGGTCGAGGCCGACTGGCTGGCCTATCCGGAGGCCGAGGACCCGTTCGTGCTAGTCGCGCTGGAGGCACTGTCCGCCGCGGGCTCCGAGCCCGCACCGGAGGCGTCCGCGGAGTAGAGGTGGCAGGCCACCTCATGACCACGCGCGAGCTCGATCAGCGTCGGCACCTCCCGCTCGCAGCGGCCGGCGATGACCGCCGGGCAACGCGGTGCGAAGGCGCAGCCCCCGGGCAGGTCGCCCGCGTCCGGCGGCTCGCCACCGACGACCGGCCGCTGGCGTAGCCGGTTGGCCGGATCCGGTTCGGGCACGGCTGCCAGCAGCGCCCTGGTGTAGGGGTGCTGCGGCTCCTCGATGAGCTGCTGTGCCGGCGCCAGCTCGACCACGCGCCCGGCATACATCACCGCGATGCGATCGGCGAAGTGGCGGGCAGAGGCGAGGTCGTGGGTGATGTAGAGGAACGTCAGATCGCGCTGTGCCTGCAGCTCCGCGAGCAGGTACAGGATCTCCGCCCGACTCGAGGCGTCGATCATCGAGACCGGCTCGTCGGCCACGAGGTAGTCGGGTTCGAGCACCATCGCCCGCGCGATGCTCACGCGCTGGCGCTGACCGCCAGAGAGCGTGTGCGGATACTTGTCGGCGAACTCCGCGGCCGGCGAGAGCTTGACTTGCTCCAGCGCATCGAACACCAGCGACTCCCGCTCGGCGCGGCCGTCCGGGCCGTGGATGACGAGCGGCTCCTCCACCAGCTCGCCCACGCGCATGTAGGGGCTGAGACTGGAGAACGGGTCCTGGAAGATGACCTGCGCCCGCCGCCGGAACCGCAGCAGGTCGGCGCCCTCGAGATCGGCCAAGTCTTCACCCTCGAAGATCACCCGGCCCCCGGCGGCGGGTGCCAGGCGCAGGGTGGCGCGGCCGAGCGTCGTCTTGCCGCTGCCCGACTCGCCCACCACGGCCACC
>CAYZDQ010000498.1:0-2694 GCA_964476955.1 uncultured Anaerolineaceae bacterium | reverse complement strand
CCACACGTTCGGCGAACTCGTCGGCGATCTTCTCGTCGACCATGACCATCTCGTTGCAGATGCAGACCTGACCGGCGTTGCCATAGCGCGAGACGACTGCGGCCTCGATGGCCTTGTCGAGGTCCGCGTCATCGAGGACGATGAATGGCGCCTTGCCGCCGAGCTCGAGCACGAGGCCGGCCACGTTGTCTGCGGCCATACGCATGATCTGCTGACCGGCGGGCGTGCTGCCGGTCAGGCTGATGAGCTTGGTGATGGGGCTGCCGACCAGCTGTGGGCCGATCTCGGCCCCGCGCCCGTTGACCATGTTGATGACGCCGGGCGGCAGGCCGGCCTCGTCGACGATCCGGCAGAACTCCGAGGCCGTGACCGGCGTGGCCGAGTGCGACTTGATGATGGCGGTGTTGCCGGTGACCAGGGCCGGGCCGATCTTGCGGCCGATGAGCGCGAGCGGGTAGTTGAACCCGCACATCGCGAGCGTGACGCCGAAGGGCACCTTGTGGATCTGCAGCTGGACGTTCGGGTCGTCCGAGGGGTAGATGTTGCCCTCGATGCGGCGGGCGGCCTCCGCTGCGTACTTGATGTAGCGGACGGTGTCATCGACCTCGTAGCCGGCCTCGACCAGCGTCTTGCCCTGCTCCAGCACGAGCAGCCGCGCGAAGTGATCGCGCTCCGCCTCGAGCCTGTCGCAGATGGCGAAGAGGTAGTCGGCGCGCTCGATGGCGGTCAGATCCCACCACAGCTTCTGCGCCGCGTCCGATGTCTCGAGTGCCATCTGCACGTCATCGGCATCGGTGATGGTGACCGTGGCCCAGACCTCGTCCGTGGCGGGGTTCTGGACCTCGCTCCGGTTGCGGCTCGCCGAGTCGAGCCACTCGCCGTTGATGTAGGCCGGGTAGTGCTTCACCTGGGTCCCTGTCGCTACCGTCATCGTCGTTCCTCCATGCCTCCGAGCTTGCTGTACATGCCTTCTGTAGTCTGTGTGGTCGTCGTCAATCCGCGTCGGCACCCCCGAAGCGCGGTGGGCGCTTCTCCACGTATGCCCTGAAACCCTCGATGGCATCAGGCGTGTCGTAGAGCTCGTCGGAGAGCCGGGCTTCGAGGGCCAGTCCAGCCTCGAGCGTCATGTCCGCGCCCTGGCGTACGGCGGCCTTGATCGCGGCCACGGCCCGGCTGGGACCCTCAGCCAGCGCGCGCGCGTAGATCATCGTCCTGGGCAGGAGCTCCTCGGCCGCGACCAGCCGGTCCACCAGGCCGTCTGCGAGCGCCTGCTCCGGGCCGATGCTCTCACCGGTGGCGATGAGATCCAGCGCGCGGGCCGGGCCGACCAGCCGCAGCAATCGCTGTGTACCGCCGTTGCCGGGCATCAGCCCGAGCTTCGCCTCCGGCAGGCCCAGCTGGTAGTCGCCCTCCGCCGCGAAGCGGAGATCGCAAGCCATGGCCAGCTCCAATCCGCCGCCCAGCGCATGGCCGTTGACCGCGGCGACGAAGACCACGCGGCTTGTGGCCATCCCGTTCGCGCTCGCTCGCGCGGCCTCGACGAGGCGCTGGTTGTCGGCCACGTCGTTGGCGGCCCAGGCCTTGATGTCGGCCCCTACGGAAAAGATCGTGGGCAGCGCACTGCAGAGGACGGCGGCGGTCACGCTCGGGTCCGCGTCGGCCTCTGCGATCGCCGCCCGCAGTTCATCCATGAAGCCGATCTCGTAGGCATTGACCTTGGGCCGATCGAGGGTGATGCAAGCGACCCCATGTTCGGCGGCGTAGCGCACGAGGGGGGAGGGCGTTGCAGTCATCGTGACGCCTCGTTCATGGCAGGGTGTTGAGCGCTCCGTGCAACAGTATGCTGAATACTCTACAACATGCTGTACACTGGGCGAAACACCGCAGGATGCCGAACAACAGGCCAACACGCCCCCCGCAGCGGTGCGGGATGACCCTGCGGAGGGGGCGCACTGGCGCTAACATTCGCTTGACATTCACTTCCGCATACTGAATGCTGTACAGCACTGTGAATGACTCGGGAGGGAAGCCCGGGATCATCAGAGGGACTCGAAGAGGGATGATGTCGAGACAGGGCGAACCCCATGGAGGTGGGCTCGGCTCCCGTATGGAGGATCCGCGCACGGCTCGCGACGATCGTCGTGAGGTGTTTCGTTGACTGCGCCGGCCACGACTAGCTCGGGCATGATCACGTCTGCCAGCCGCTTCGTCCGCGAGCGGAATATCGCGGTCATCCTCGTCGTCGCTGCGCTGCTCCTGGCCATCATCGAGCCCCGTTTCCTCTCGCTCGACAACCTCAGCGCCATCTCGCGGCAGATCGTGCCGGTCGGGTTCATCGCGCTGGGCCAATTCTTCGTCATCACCTCGGCCAACATCGACCTCTCCCTGGGCTACGCGTCCACGCTCTGGGCCATCGTCCTCGGCGTCATGTGGGGCACGGGCTGGGGCATCGCCGCCGGCCTGCTCATGGTGCTCGTCGGCTCGACGCTCTTTGGCGCCACCAGCGGCACGCTCGTAGCCAAGCTCAAGCTGCCGGCTTTCATCGTGACGCTAGGCGGTCTCTTCATCGCCAGAGGCCTGGGCGGCCTGGTCATCCCACGCCAGCAGATCTTCCTCATCGACGATTTCTTCGCCTGGGTCGGCGGGCAGCAGTACTTCGGCTTCTACGCGGTCTTCATCATCATGTGCACGTTC
>CAYZDQ010000497.1:0-2716 GCA_964476955.1 uncultured Anaerolineaceae bacterium | reverse complement strand
GGCTCCGCGCTCCTGTTGGCCTTCCTCGTGAACCAGAAGCTCGAGGGCGTGGTCGTCTTCCGAACCATCTCCTTCCTGCCCATCACGGTGGTCATGGCAGCGGTCGCAGTGATCTGGATCGTGCTGCTGAACCCGCAGGGGCTGATCAACGCCCTGATGAAGATCCTCACCTTCGGGCAGTTCACGCCCGATTGGCTGGCCGATCCGGCCTGGGCCCTGGTGGCCATCATGATCACCTCGATGTGGGCGTCGGTCGGCTTCCAGATGATCATCCTGCTGGCCGCATTACAGGATGTCCCCGAAACGCTCTACGAGGCCGCTCGCCTTGACGGTGCCAGCAACTGGCAACAGTTCCTGCACGTCACGCTTCCCGGGATCCGCAACCCGCTGCTGTTCGTCCTGACCATCACCACGATCCTGTCGTTCCGGTTGTTCGACCAGGTCTGGATCATGCCCGACCGGCCCGGGGGGCCGCTGGACGCGACCCGCACGCTGATGGTCGACATCGTCGATACCGGGCTTAACCGGGGCGCCGTCGGTGTTGGCTCAGCACTCTCGGTGATATTCCTCGTCATCGTGCTCGTGGTAACGGTCGTCCAGAGACGCCTCATCAAGCAGGAAGGGGACGTGCGATGAGCGCCGCGGACGCGACTCCGAGGACGACGCGAACCTCGGCGCAGGCGCTCGAGGACGCAAACGCCGTCCTGCGTCGGCGGCACAGGCGACAGCTGATCGTGGGCTACGGTGTGCTCATCGTCCTGGCTGCCTTCTTCCTCGTTCCACTCGTCTTCATGGTCGCCGGTTCTCTCAAGGCCGATACGTCCGTCATCGCCGACAGCGGCAGCCTGCGTGCCTTCCTGCCGGCGCCCTTCGTCGGGCTGGACAACTACGCGGCCGCGATCGAGCGAGCCAGCTTCTGGACCTCGCTCCGCAACTCGGTCATCATCTCGGCCTCGATCGTCGCCGGCGGCCTCCTCGTCAACAGCCTGTTCGGCTATGCCCTCGCGCGTATTCCCTTCCGGGGCAAGCGCGTGCTGCTGATCATCGTCGTGGCACTCATCATCGTCCCCTTCGAGACGTTGGCCGTACCGCTACTGCTCATCATGGCCGAGCTGCGTTGGACCGATACGCTGCACGCCCAGGTCCTGCCCTTCCTGGCCCAGCCGCTCTATATCTTCCTCTTCTACTCGTTCTTCCTGGGCATCCCCAGGGAGCTCGAGGAGGCGGCTCGAATCGATGGTGCCGGCCCGGCATCCATCTTCTTCCGCATCGCAGCGCCATTGGCCAAGCCGGCCTACGCGGCCGCGGGCATCCTGATGTTCCTCTACTCGTGGGGGCAGTACCTGTGGCCACTGATGGTCACTCGCGGCATCGAAGCTCGACCCCTTCCGGTCGGCATCGCTACGTTCCTGGGCCAGCCACCACGCGAGTGGGGCGACATCATGGCCTATGCCACGCTGATGGTCATCCCGCTGCTGGTCGTCTTCATCATCTTCCAGCGCCAGTTCGTCCGAGGTGTCGCGACCAGCGGCCTCAAGGGCTGACGTGACCCTGCGACTGCCGGACAAGTGGGTGTGGGACTCCTGGATCGCGGACACGGGCTCGGAATACCACCTGTTCTATCTGCAGGCGCCCAATACGCTCAGCGATCAGACCGAGCGCCATTGGCAGGCCACCATCGGGCACGCGGTTTCCACGGACCTCCGTCACTGGGAGGTGCTGGGGACCGTGCTCGAGCCAGGACCGGCTGATTCCTGGGAGAGCATGTCCACCTGGACCGGCTCGGTCATCGAACGAGACGGCACCTGGTACATGTACTACACCGGCGCCCGATGGGATGGACCGGGCGCCGAGCAACGCGTGGCGCTGGCCACATCGACCGACCTGGACACGTGGGCCAAGCATCCGGCCAATCCCGTCATCGAGTACGACCCGCGCTGGTACGAGCGCGTCGGCTTCGACGCCTGGCGAGACCCGTGGGTGATCCGCGATCCCGACGGGGACGGATATCACGCGCTCATCACCGCCCGAGCCAACCATGGGCCCGAGGATGCTCGAGGCGTCATCGGACACGCTTGGTCGGCCGACCTGCTCTCGTGGGAGGTACGACCGCCGCTGACCGAGCCAGGGGAGTTCGGGCACCTGGAGGTTCCCCAGGTCGAGGTCATCGATGGCATCGCGGTGCTCATCTTCTCGGTGGCGCCTGACCGGTTCGGGCGCGACCGCCAGGCGCGGCTACCCGATGAAGAGACCGGCACGTACGTGGCCGCCGGGGAATCCCTGCTGGGTCCGTGGGACCTCGCCGGCGCCCGGCGGATCCGGATTCCGGACCTCTATGCGGCCCGTCTCGTGCGTGATCGAGCGGGCGAGTGGCAGGTGCTCGGCTTCCGTGACGGCTCGTCGCGTGGCGAGTTCGCCGGCGAGATCATCGACCCCGTGCCCTTCAGGGAGTTGAGTCCGCGGTGATGGACCGCCACATCCTCATGATCACCAACCACGGTGTACACGAGTGGGAGGTGACGCCCGGGCTGCCGGACACCGGCGGCCAGAACGTCTACGTGAACCAGTTCACCGACGCGCTCATCGAGCAGGGGTACCGGGTCACGATCGTCAACCGGGGCGGGTATCCGCACCCGCTCACCGGTGCCGCTCGGACCGGCGCGGTGAACCACCCGTCCGGGCAGGCCCGCATCCTGTACATGGAGGACGGAACGCC
>CAYZDQ010000496.1:0-2721 GCA_964476955.1 uncultured Anaerolineaceae bacterium | reverse complement strand
AATGTAGGATGAGGTGTAGAGGATGCCCTTGCCCTCAGCGGCGATCTCCTTGATGTGGACCATGTAGCGGCTGATGCCGGTATAGGCCCCGAAGTACGAATCGATGAAGGCTCGCGCCTCTTCACGCGGGATGCCGGCGCGGGTGGCCAGGCCGAAGTCGCTCATGCCGTAGGCCAGGCCGAAGTTGACCATCTTGGCCATCGAGCGCTCGTCGGCGGTGATGTCCGCAGGCTCCTTGTGCAGCACGCGCGCTGCCGTCTCACGGTGGATGTCGGCCCGGCGCTCGAAGGCTTCCTTGAGGTGCTCGTCGCCCGAGACGTGGGCGATGACCCGCAGCTCGATCTGGCTGTAGTCGGCGGCCAGCAGCACGAGGTCGTCGCCGCCGGCCACGAAGGCGCTGCGGATCTTGCGGCCGAGCTCACTGCGTACCGGGATGTTCTGCAGGTTGGGATCGGCCGAGGAGAGACGGCCCGTGGCCGCCACGGCCTGCTGGAAGGTCGTGTGTAGCCGTGAGGTGGCCGGGTCGATCAGCGTGGGCAACGCGTCCACGTAGGTCGACTTGAGCTTGGTGTAGACGCGCCAGTCGAGCAGCATCGGCACCATCGGGTGGGCCTCACGCAGCCCCTCCAGCACCGTCGCGGCCGTGGAGTACCCGGTCTTGGTGCGCTTGCCCTTGGGCAGGTCGAGCTCATAGAAGAGCACCTGCTCGAGTTGCTTGGGACTGCCCAGGTTGAACTCGTGGCCGACCGAGGCATAGATGTCCTCCTGCAGCCGCGCGATGGTCTCACCGAAGGTGGAGGCCAGGGCGTCGAGCGAGCCCCGGTCGAGCGCCACGCCCGTGGCCTCGAGGTCTGCCAGCACCGGCACCAGCGGCAGCTCCAGCTCGTCGAGGATGCGCCGCAGCTCGGGCTGCTCATCGAAGGCCGCCTCCAGGGCCACGCGTGCCGCGGCGACCGCGGCGGCCTGCACCGCGGCACTCGTCGCAGCATCGAGCTCACCGGGGGCCGGCAGCGTGAGGTCGAGCCGTTCGGCGCAGATGTCCGCGAGTGACTGACTGCGCAGTGCGGCGTTGAGGATGTAGGCAGCGATCTGCGTATCGAACGCCAGCGGCGGCAACGCCACCCCGGAGGCGCTCAGCGAGCTCTTCGCCGCGGGGTCTCGCCGGCACAGCTCCCACACCAGCAGCGGCTTGACTTCGTGGCCCACGAGCGGACGACCGGAGGCGAGCAGGGCCTCGGCGAGGGCCTTCGCCTCTTCGTCGGCCGCGGCCACGATGCGGCCGTCCGTCGCGATCACGGCCAGGCCGGTGATGGAGCCTCGCCGTGGTCGGGCGTCATCGAACGTGACACCGACCACCAGCTCGGGTTGGGCGGCCAGCCAGGCACCGAGGTCCTCGACCGCGGCCGGCCCCTCGATCGAACCAGGATCGGCCAGCAGCGCACGCAGTCGGGCCAGCGGGTCAGCGCCGGCCATGTCGGGCGTGGCCGCCACCGGCGCGACGTCCGCGGCCTCGGCGGTGGCACCGGCCACGGCGCCGAAGTCGAGCGTCAGCTGCAGCCCGGTCCCGCCGGCCGGCTTCCGAGCGGTGCCCTTCGGCGCACGGCCGGCGACCTGGGCCGCCGGCACGGGTCCGTGCCTGTCAGCCTCCTTGAGCAAGTCACCCGGTGCGGGCGCGTCCTCACCTTCGACACCGGGCAGTCGCTCCACGAGCGAGCGGAACTCGTACTCGCGGAAGAGGCGGATGACCTCTGAACGGTCGTAATCACCGAGGCGCGCCGCCGGCAGATCGAGCTCGATCGGTGCCTCGCGGTCGATGGTCACGAGCTCTCGCCACAGCAGCACGTCGTCGTGGTTGTCGACGAGCTTCTGCCGCAGCTTGTCCGGGGTCACCTCGTCGATGTGCTCGTAGACACCGTCGAGCGAGTCGAAGCCCGTGAGCAGCTTGGCTGCGGTCTTGTCTCCCACGCCCGCGAGCCCCGGGATGTTGTCGGTCGCGTCGCCCTTGAGGGCCTTGAAGTCGATCATCTGAGAGGGCGCCAGGCCGTAACGCTCCTCGATGCGCGCCGGGTCGTAGATGACCGTCGAGCTGACGCCCATGCGGGTGGTCATCAGCTTCGTCTGCTCGGTCACCAGCTGGAGCATGTCGAGGTCGCCCGAGACGATCAGCGTCTCGAGGCCCGCGGCCTCCGCCTGGCGCGAGAGCGAGCCGATGAGGTCGTCCGCCTCGTAGCCCTGCATCTCGTAGATGGGGATGCCGAACGCGGTCAGCGTCTCGCGCACGATCGGGAACTGGTCGCGCAGATCGTCGGGCGTGGGCTTGCGGGTGGCCTTGTAGCCCTCGTAGCGGTCGGCGCGGAACGAGCGGCCCACGTCGAAGCAGCACATCACGTGGTCCGGCTGCGTGTCCGCGAAGCCACGCAACACGATCGACCAGAAGCCGAAGGCCGCGTTGACCAGCTGCCCTTTGCTCGTCGTCAGCGGTGTCTCGAACAGCGCGAACCAGGCCCGATAGATCAGGCTGTGCGCGTCGAGCAGCATGAGCCGTTCCACGTGTCCGAGTGTAGCCGCGCGATGGGCGGCCCGGCCGGGCGGACGCTAGCGCAGCAGCGGGTCGGCACTCCGGCGAGAGAACCACGCGATCAGCAGCAGGGAGCCAGCGCCGAGGGCGAGCACGACACCCAGGAGGATGAGCCAGCGCTCGAGTCCTTCGTCAGCGATCGG
>CAYZDQ010000495.1:0-2724 GCA_964476955.1 uncultured Anaerolineaceae bacterium | reverse complement strand
GTCTGGCGTCCGGAAGGTAGCGGGCCAGGCACGTAGCCGCCGGCTGAGCGCGCCGGTTGGAGCCCGCTGGGCGGCCTCAGAGGCCCGTTTCGTCCGGAAAGCGGCCATTCGGGGGGTCTGAGTAGGCTCAGAGGCCCGTTTCGTCCGGATTTCGGACATTCGAGGCCGCTGAGCCTCGCCAGGGGGCGCTTCTGTCCTCGGTTCAGGTGGCTAGAGCACCGATCAGGTAGTCGAGGGATCGACTCCGGACCGGCGGCGTGATCTGGTTGGGGCCGAGGAGGCCCCGATGCCGCGCCATGAGCTGATCCGGTGGGACGTTCCGGTCGAGTTGTCGCCCGCGGAGGAGGCGATCTGCGCCCGGTGCAAGCGCAATGGGAGGCTGTACGCCTTCCTCCGCCGACACCGGCACGAGATCGTCACCGACGAGTTCGAGGCCGACCTCGCCTCGATGTACGCCGATTCACCGCTCGGCCAGCCTCCGTTGCCACCCGGCTTGCTGGCGATGGTGACAGTCTTGCAGGCCGCTGACGGCATCTCGGATGAGGGCGCCGTCAACGAGGCCATCTTCGACCGCCGCTGGCAGATGGTCCTGGGCTGTCTTGGGGCCGATGAGGCTCCCTTCTCCCAGGGCGTCCTCGTCAGCTTCCGGACTCGCCTGATGGAGAGCGGGCTGCATCTGAAGCTGATCGAACGGTCTGTGGAGCTGGCGAAGAAGACCGGAGGCTTCGGCTTCAAGCAGCTTCGAGTGGCTCTGGATTCGGCCCCATTGTGGGGAGCAGGCCGAGTTGAGGACACGTTCAACCTCATCGGACACGCACTCGCCGTCGTGGTGACCTGCGCCGCGGCCGTCACCGGGCGATCCGCACAGGAAGTACGCGACGAAGCCAAGTTGACCCTCCTTGGTCAGTCAAGCCTCAAGGCAGCGCTCGACATCGACTGGGATGACCCCGATGAGCAACACCGTGCTCTCCAGGAGTTGATGGGCGAGGTCGCCCGAATGAAGACCTGGCTGGAGAAGGAACTGGAAGAGGACGAGGTCAGCCAGAGCCCGCTCCGCGAGGCGCTCGAACAGCTGGAGCGGGTCGTCGACCAGGACCTCGAGCCCGACCCGGACCGCGGAGGCCGCCGCATCACTCGTGGGACAGCGAAGGACCGGCAGATCTCAATCCGGGACCCAGCGATGCGGCACGGGCGAAAATCACGGTCGACAACCATCAAGGGCTTCAAGCGGTACATCGCCAAGGAGCTCGACCACGGCCTGATCCTCGGCGTCACGGTCCAGCCCGCGAACCAGCCCGAGCGAGAAGCGGACGAGACGCTTCGAGAGCAGGTCGAGACCTACGGCGACGTCGTCTCGCTGTACATCGATCGCGGCTTCCTCGCGAGCAACTGGACCACTGACCTTCACAGCGCGGGCGGCGAAGTCGTCTGCCGTCCATGGCGAGCCCGGAACAGGGGCTTCTTCACCAAACAGGACTTCGCCATCGACCTGGCGGCAGAGACGGTCACCTGCCCGGCCGGCTCGAGCCGCGCCATCACCGGCAAAGTCATCCGCTTCCCAGCCAGGACCTGCGACCCTTGCGACCAGCGGCCCGACTGCACCCGAGCGAAGCCGGGGCGAGGCCGCTCAGTCAGCCTCCACCCACAGGAAGGCTTGCTCCAGGAGCTCCACGCCGCCAAGCAGACATCCGAGGGCCGCGCCACTCTGCGTGAGCGCACCACCGTCGAGCACTCGCTGGGGCACGTCTGCAACCGGCAGGGACCGCGTGCGCGCTATGTCGGCATCGACAAGAACGTCTTCGACCTGTGCCGCTACGCCTTCGTCGAGAACTGCTTCGCGGCCGACCGCCGTGAGCGGCTCGCCGCCTGACTAAGTGATTGGTGCTCTAGAGGCCGAAGGGCCCCGTCTGCTCGACGCGCGTGGCGGTGAAGCCGGTGGTGAAGACGACGCTCGCCTCGAGCACCAGGGCCTCGTAGTCCTCGTCCCCGTCCACGTCGCCGATCCAGAGGCAGCCGCCGGCGTAGCCCACCGCCACCTCGCCGTTCTCCATGTCGGTGGCGGTCCAGTCCCGCTCCTCCGCGGAGCCGGTGGTCACCAGCTCGGCGCTGCCCAGGCTGAGGCCGAGCAGGGCGCAGTTGACGCCGTTGGTCGCGACGCCGGCGCCGAGCAGCACGGTCATCTCCGAGCCGTCCTCGGAGATCAGGCCGAACCGGTCGGAGGTGTCGGCGACCATCTTGCCGTCACACACGTCTTCGCAGTCCGGGTTGAGGGTCTCCTCGCCGCACTCCTCGGGCAGCGCGGGCACCATCTCGCCGTCGCAGGTCTGCGTGGGCAGCGGCATCCAGACCCGGTGCGGGTACTCGGCCTCACGCTGCTCGAAGTCCACCTCGCCCGGCCACACCTCGCTGGGGCAGACGATGTCCTCGTCGGCGCAGTCCAGGTCGAAGGCGAAGGGCTGGCCTTCGTGGTCGATGTCGATCGAGCCACCCTCCAGGCCGAGCTCGGCGACGTAGACCGCGCCGCCGATCTGCGCCTCCACCGTGATGACGTCGTCGTACGTGATCTCCCAGGTGCCCTCGACGTCGGGGGCGGGCTCCTCAGAGCCGTAGGCGCCGCAGGCGTTGAAGCCGGCCAGGGGGATGGCCAGGATGACCAGGATGAGGGCGAGGGCGGAGGTGGTGTGGCGTCGCATGGTGCAAACCTGGGGCAGATGTACCCATACC
>CAYZDQ010000494.1:0-2725 GCA_964476955.1 uncultured Anaerolineaceae bacterium | reverse complement strand
GGCTCCCAGACGACCAGCACCGTCGAGAACATGGCCGCGCTGGTGGAGAAGTACAAGGAGATCGCCGGAGACCAGCGCCTCGTGGTCATGGTCGACTACATGCAGAAGGTGCCGGTACACCCCGAGCCGCCCAATGAGGTCGAGAAGGTCACCAGCGTGGTGCAGGGCCTCAAGGACCTGGCCCTCAACTACGAGGTCCCGCTCATCTCGATCGTGGCTGCGGACAAGGAGGGCCTCAAGGCCTCCCGCCTGCGCAACCACCACCTGCGCGGTTCCTCGGCCATCAACTACGAGGCGGACATCATCGTCATCCTCAACGAGAAGTACCAGATCGTGGCCAAGGTCAACATCGAGTTCAACCCGTACCAGGCCCAGCGTTTCCGTGACTGGGTGGTGCTCACCATCGAGAAGAACCGCGGTGGCACCAACGCGGTCGATCTGGAGTACCAGAAGTACTTCGAGTACTCGTGCTTCGACCCCAACGGCCGCACGGTCATGGAGAAGCTCATCGAGGAGCGCCTCTACAACGACTGAGCGACCCGCCAGGCCCACGCATCACGAGCCCCGTCCACCACGGACGGGGCTTCGTAGTGCCACCGGTGTGGCCTCGGCGTCAGGCGTCCCTTCGACCAGCCTTTGCCCGCCTTTGCCGCAGGGCGAGTGATCGCGATCGGCGCGCTCCTGCCAACGCTCTCGACACGCCCGCTCGCGCCGTTCCCTGCGGCCTGGCGGGTAGCGCCGTCATGGCCGCCCGCGTCGTGGCAACGTCCCGTGCCGATGAGGCCGGATGATCGCTGATCACGTCACGTTGGCCCGCACGGCGGCAAGCGGAGCTCATCCTGGCGGCAGCATGCGCTTGCCTGCCGCGCAGCGCACTAGACTGGCGGGATCGTGGAACTTCAGACCACCCCGTCGGTCGTGCTCATCGACGTGGGCGACACCATGGCCAAGGCCCACCCCAGCTGGCGCGACGTCTATGCCACCGTCTTCGACGGCTACGGCATCCAAGCCAGCATGCAGGAGTTCGAGACGGCCTTCCGCGGAGCCTGGGTCGATTGGGCGCACGAGGGCCCGTTCGAGGCCACCGAGGAAGCCTCCTTCCGCCGCCTGGTGGAGCTGGACCAGCTCGTCTTCGATCGCCTCGGCTACCCGGATCTACCGGAGGAGTTCTACCGCGCCGTCGACCAGGCGTTCCGCCAGAGCTCCGCCTTCTTCGTGTTCCCTGACGTCGTGCCGGCGCTCGACGCCATGCAGGCGGCGGGTCTGCGTCTGGGCGTGGTCAGCAACTGGGGCTGGTACGCACCCGAGCTGTTGCAGACGCTCGAGCTGGCACGTCACTTCGAGATCATGAGCATCAGCGCCCGAGTCGGCTACCAGAAACCGCACGCGGCCATCTTCGAGCATGCCCTGGACCTGCTGGGCGTGCCGGCCGGCGAAGCCATCCACGTCGGCGACGACCCCGAGGCCGATGTGGTCGGGGCCAGGCGGGTCGGCATCGAGCCGGTGCTCATCGATCGTCGCGGTCGGCTCGATCGACCCATCGGCGCGGACACTGACGCTGGCGAGACGGTCATCGTCCGCGACTTCGGAGAGCTGCTCGACCTGCTCGGTGTCGGGCGCCCGGCAGCGCTGACGGGAGTGGCCGACTGAGCACGGCGACGACGGTCCGGCCCTGGCGTCTCTTCATCGCCCATCCGGTTCCGTGCGCGATCCGGGACGGGCTGCGGACACAGCTCGCACCGTACCGCGAGGCGCATCGCCGAGTCGGCTGGACCGATCCGGCGAGCTGGCACCTGACGCTCGTGTTCCTCGGCTCGGTCGATCCCGGACGAGTCCCGGAGCTCGGTCGACTCGTCGACGCGGTGGCTGCGCGGATCTCGCCGTATCGCGTGGTGGTCGAGCGCGGCGGCGGACGCATCCGCCGCACTGACGGCGTGGCCTGGTTGGGACTGTCCGAGGGCGCGGGCACGCTTATCGAGATCGCGGCGGACCTGACCGCCGCCTGTCCGCCCGGAATCAACGGGGGTTCGGCCTCGAAGCGCACGCCGTCGGCCCATCTGACGCTCGCGCGCAAGGCCGACGAGGCGCTGCTGCAGGCGCTGCGCACGCAGGCCTGCGGACCGTTGGGCGTGACCTGGCGCATCGACCGCATCGAACTCGTGCGCAGCCATCTGGAACCTGGTGGCGCGAGATACGAAACGCTGCATCAAGCCTCGTTGTAGGCTGCGCTGGTCATCCAACACCAGCACCGGACCTTCGGCGGTCCAGAGGAGAGCGGAGCCATGGCGTTGCAGCAGACCAAGTTCATCCTGACCGAGGACCGGATCCCACGCGCCTGGTACAACATCAACGCCGACTTGCCCGTGCCGCTGTCTCCGCCGCTGCATCCGGGAACCAAGCAGCCGATCGGGCCCGAAGACCTCGCACCGCTCTTCCCCATGGCCCTCATCGCCCAGGAGATGAGCGCCGAGCGGTACATCGACATCCCGGAGCCAGTGCTGCAGGCCTACACCATGTATCGCCCGTCACCGCTCTTCCGCGCGCACCGTCTCGAGAAGGCACTCGGCTACCCGGGCAAGATCTTCTACAAGTACGAGGGCGGCAGCCCGGCCGGCAGCCACAAGCCCAACACCGCCATCCCGCAGGCCTACTACAACAAGCAGGAAGGCATCGAGCGCCTGACCACCGAGACCGGCGCCGGTCAGTGGGGCACGGCACTGGCGAT
>CAYZDQ010000493.1:0-2739 GCA_964476955.1 uncultured Anaerolineaceae bacterium | reverse complement strand
GCCACAGCTGGTTGTGCTTGGTGCCGGTGCCGCGCGAGGCTCCGAAGGCGCAGTAGAGGTCGAGCGACCCGCTGTCGTCGACATCCGCCGCGGCACAGGCGTGGCGGTCACCGCCGCCGAACCTGAGCTCACTGTCGACGAAGCTACCGCCCTCATTGCGGAAGAGCCGCGCGCGTGCCCCGTGACGACCGAGGAACAGGTCGCTGTCCCCGTCACCATCGAAGTCGGCCGCGACGGCGCCCCAGCTCTGGCTCTCGGTCGGCAGGCCTGCGGCCTCGGCCACGTCTACAGCCACGACCGCCCCCTCGATGGGCCCGGCAGCCCCGTACTGCGTGGCGCTCTCGAATGACGGCGTCGGCGTCGTCGGCTCCGGCGGGCTCGGGAGTTCGACCGCCGCTTCACAGGTGCGGGCGATGAGCCCCTGTTCGACGCGCCCCACTGCCCAGCCGTCGTTTCCGGGATCGCCGGCGATGTCGGTGATGCTGCCCATGCCCCAGCCGCGGCGGCCGGGCGAGACGGTCCAGGTGCCATCGGCCGGCCGGCGTGCTGTGAACGGGATGTAGCGCTGCTTCTCCGGGTCCCAGGTCGCGCCGCCCACGTTGAGCACCCCGTCCACGTCGCTGACGCTGGTGAGCAGGGTCGGCCCGACGCCGGCGCCAGGGGCCTCCGTCTCGGTCCAGGCGCGCCCATCCCAGTGCAGCAGCAGCGGCTCGATGGTGGCCCCTGTGAGGCGGTGACCTACGGCCCAGCCGCGGTCGGCCGCAGGAACGGTGATGTCGGCGAGGGCGGCACTCTCGAGACCCGCGATCGTGTGGCGGCTCCAGCCATCGTCGATGTGGACCGCGAGATACGGCCGCATCGTCGCGCCTGCGAGGGCGCTACCCGCGACCCAGACGCCACCGTCGTCGGAGGCGGAGACTCCCGCGAGCGTGGCTCGTTCGCCATCATCGGTCGGCGGCTCCGCTGCCTTCCAGTCACCGCTGCGGCGGTGCAGCACCCACGGACGCTGATCGCCGGGCGCGCCCTGCAGGAAACCCGCAGCCCACGTGCCCAGTGAAGCGGATGCCGCCACGTCGGTGAGGGTCGCGTTGAGCTCTTCCGGGCGGATGGTCTCGCTGATATCCCAGCCGTCGGCGCTTCGATGCGCGGCATAGGCCGCGACGTAGTCGACCTCTCGGCCATAGCCCACGGCCCAGAGTCCCCCGTCGTCGCCGGTCACGGTGATACCCATGAAGCCTGAATCGCGCGTGTGGGGCGGGGGCGGCAGCTCCAACTCCGCGTCATCGCCGGCAAGGTGCAGGACCGCGCCCTGTCGGCGCCCTCCGCCGAGCATCGAGCCACCGGCGATCCAGCGGTCATCGCCATCGACGACGGCACCCTCGGGAGCGATGTCCTCGTGCAGCTCCACGTCGAGCCAACCGCGGTTGCAGGTGACTTCGTCGGCCGCTTTCTGGGCCATGACGCCGGCCGGGGCCAAGGCAGCCGTCAGGGCGACACTCAGGGCAAGAGCAGGCGGGGTGCGTGGTCGGCGCGGAGCGGTCATGCGCCTATGGTGCGACTAGCCGGCCGCGCGTGCTTCGAAGGGCGCCAATGAGACGGGCCTACCGCTCCGGAGGCGGCAGCTGCCCAATCAAGCTTGAACGACTGGGTCGATCACAGAGGCAAGATAATTCGATTGGACATCGACGAGCCTGGTCGTTAGCCTCGAAACTCGACTGATTCCCCACGACCCTTGGCTCGGTACCTCCGCAACACCGCACGAGCGCCGACCAACCACCACCCCGCAGAGGAGATCCGATGACAGATCAGCCCACTACGACCGAGTTCTCGCGTGCCCTCGCCGAGAACGAGCGCTACAGCGCTCAGTTCGATCGCTCGTCGCTTCCCCTCCCACCTGGACGCAAGCTCGCGGTCGTGGCCTGCATGGACGCGCGTCTGACGGTCGAGGATGTGCTCGGCCTGCATACCGGCGACGCACACATCATCCGCAACGCCGGCGGTCTCGCCAGCGAAGACGCCATCCGCTCGCTCGTCATCAGCCAGCACCTCCTGGGCACCGAGGAGGTCATCGTCATCGAGCACACCGGCTGCGGCATGCTCACCTTCGAGGACGATGCGGTCCGCGCCGACCTCGCCAGCAAGACCGGCGAAGAAGTCGACCTACCCTTGAGCCCTTTCGGTGACCTAGAGGAGAACCTGCGCGCGCAGGTCAAGCGCATCCGCAACCATCCCTGGATCGCGGACGTGCCTGTGCACGGGCTCATCTACGAGGTTGAGACGGGCCGGCTACGCGAGGTCGCCTAGGCTGTTCGGCCTAGCCTGGAGCGACCGATGGGACCGGCGTCGTGAGACCTTCGGTGCCCTCGCGTGCATGATCGTGAGCCGTACGTCGGCTCGCCAATGGCGTGACCTCAGCGTTCAGAGTCCCGTCAGCGACGTTCGCGTGCAATGACTGCGAGGAACCGGGTCGATCACCGGTCAACGGCCGCGACGCTTCGCCGGCGGCTCTCTGCGGCTAGACGGCCGCGCGTGCCTCGAACGGCGCCGGCACCAGGTCCCAGCCGGGGTCGTAGCCCGCGCGCAGCTCAGCGCCCAGGACCTCGCCGAAGGCCTCCCAGTCGCGGTGCTCGAGGTGCAGTACACAGCCGTCGTCGGCGGGCTCGAAGCGCACCTCGATGGTGGAGGCCGCCACGATCTCGATTGTCGGATGCCACGAGAGCACGACGAGGCTCGGTGGGT
>CAYZDQ010000492.1:0-2743 GCA_964476955.1 uncultured Anaerolineaceae bacterium | reverse complement strand
AAGCCGCACCTCGGCTCCGGCGCTGGCGACCAGCAACAGGGCCGCCAGCAGCAGCTCGCGATCGTCATGGCCCTCCGCCACGAGGGTGTTCATGACATCCAGTCCGTGACGCTGATCGGCCCGGTGCATGGACCCGAACAGCTCGAGCTGCAGACCGTCGAGCCAGGTCGCGAGCTCGGCATGCTCAGCCGGGGTCACGCGCCCGGTCAGGTACCGTCGCGTCTGGCGCACCTTGGTCGACCACCAGCCCACTGCTAGATCCCGAGGAGCAGGTCGCGGATGCCCCAGATGAGCGGGCCCAGGAACGAGCCGCCGCTGATGAAGATGAGGATGATGAAGCCGAAGAAGATCATGGGGATGACGTTGGCGTACTGGATCTCCAGCTCGGACATGCGCCGGGCCACGTCGCGCGGGACGATGCCCTTGACCACGGACCAGCCGTCGAGGGGCGGGATGGGCACGAGGTTGAAGATGAACAGCAGGATGTTCAGGCTCAGCAGCAGCAGCGCGGCACTGAAGAAGAGGTCCAGGATCGGCGTGGTGAGGACGGTGCGCAGCCAGTCGTTGTTGGAGAGCAGGATCCGGATGGGTATCGCCACCAGCACGGCCACCACGAGGTTGCTGGCAGGGCCCGCGAAGGCCACCAGCGCGTGACCCTGGCGGCCATTGCGCATGTTCACCGGGTTGACCGGCGTGGGTTTGGCCCAGCCGAAGAGGATGCCGCCACCAAGGGCGCTGAAGATCGCCGTGAGCCCGAGCACCAGCGCGCCGGTCTGATCGAAGTGCGCGCGTGGATCGAGCGTGACCCGGCCCATCCAGCGGGCGGTGTTGTCGCCCAGCTTCATGGCCGTCCAGGCGTGCAGCGCCTCGTGTACGGGGAATCCCACGAGCAGCATCGTGGCCACCACGATGAAGGCGGAGAAGAGCGCCTGGGGATCGAGCTCCATCAGGCGCTAGCTCGGCGGATCACAGGCGGCCCAGGAGCTCGGTCTTCTTGGCCTCGTACTCCTCCTCGCTGATGGTGCCCGCGTCACGCAGCTTGGCCAGCTCGCCGAGCACGGCGCTGACCTCCTCGGGCGTGTCGGCCTTGGTGGGGTCGGCGCCGCCGGAGACATCGATGCGGCTGGGGGGCACGGTCGTCACCACCGGAGCCGGGGCCTCTGCGGGTGGGCGAGCCCGATAGCCTTCGCCGTCGCCGGTCTCGCTCTG
This sequence comes from uncultured Anaerolineaceae bacterium, assembly GCA_964476955.1. GTDB lineage: Bacteria > Chloroflexota > Limnocylindria > Limnocylindrales > CSP1-4 > JAFMJV01. The sequence goes on along the minus strand of CAYZDQ010000492.1, from coordinate 1,534 downwards.
GAGCTCGTGCTTGGCGGTCATCATGGCCTTCTTGAAGTCCTTGGCGTGGTTGAGCCGGTGGAGCATGTCGGCACCCTGGATGGGCGCTGCGGTAAGCACCTCGAGGTGGCCGTAGTCGAGCAGGCGACCGAGCCAGCTGATCTCCAGCTGGGCATCGTTGATCTTCTCCAGGGAGCTGTCCGAAGCGGACTTGTTGATGATGCCCCAGGCCAGCACCAGGCGGAAGTTGGTGACGATGAACTCCTGCGTGCGCCACCACCACCAGCGGGCCGCGACCACGCCGACGCCGAGCAGCAGCGTGATGAGCGTGGCGGCCATGCCGATCGAGCCGAAGAGCGTGTCGTCGCCGAAGACGTCCCGACCCGCGACCTCCTCGGGCACGATGATGCGCGCGACGATGAGCACGATGGCGATGCCCCAGAGGATGATGGCCGGCCAGCTATCGAGCACCAGCGCGATCGGGTGCTGACGCTCACGGCGGAGCACGCGCTCGTCTGGTGTGAGCAGCGATTCGGCGTAGGTTCCCATCTCGGCTGGTCTCTCCTTCCCTCGTCAGGCTCGGGGGTGGGCCCGAGCATAGACCTGGCGGATCCGCTCTCCGGTGATGTGGGTGTACAGCTGTGTGGTGGTGATGCTGGCGTGGCCCAGGAGCTCCTGCACGACGCGCAGGTCGGCCCCGCCCTCCAGCAGGTGTGTGGCGAAACTATGCCGCAACGTGTGCGGAGTCACACGCCCGGACAGCCCGGCCCGGACCGCGGCCGAGCGCATGATGCGCCAGGCAGCCATGCGGTCGAGGCGACGGCCGCGTCGTGAGAGGAACAGCGGCTCGCGGGCACGGGTCGCGTCATCGGCGGTCCCGCTCAGACGATCCCGCTCGCCCAGGTAGGATGCGACCGCCTCCAGGGCGAGGTCACCCACCGGCACCAGCCGCTCCTTGTCGCCCTTGCCGATGACCCGCACGAAGCCGCCGCCGCCGAGATCCCCCCGGTCCAGCTGCAGGGCTTCGCTGATGCGCAGGCCGGCGGCATAGAGCAGCTCCAGCAGGGCGCGATCACGCAGGCTGATGACATCCTCGCCGGCCGTGGCGTCGAGCAGGGCTACCACCTCCGCCGCGTCGAGCGTGTCAGGCAGACGCTGGGTCTGCCGCGGCAGGTCGATGAGCGCGGCGATGTCGGCGTCGATGAGCTCTTCCGCATAGCAGAAGCGGTAGAAGGCCCGGATGGACGCGGCCTTGCGGCGCAGGCTCGTGGGTCGCAGCACGTGCGGGGGGCGGGCCATGGCACCGAGGTACTCGCGAGCGGGCTCCGGCGAGGTCGACCAGCGCTCGATCCCCGGCGCGTCGCGCCCGAACAGTCGCAGGTCGGTGTCGTAGGCACGGATGGTGGCCGCGGCCAGGCCGCGCTCGACGCGCAGGTAGTCGGCGTAGGCGCCGACGGCGATGACCAGGTCGCGCGGTGCCTCGAGGGCCGACTCGCCGGCGGGGGGCGCCATGCTCAATCCGGCAGCAGCGTGGCCTTCTGGCGCAGCAGGTCCC
>CAYZDQ010000491.1:0-2745 GCA_964476955.1 uncultured Anaerolineaceae bacterium | reverse complement strand
TCGGTCTTGCGCTCGGCGGTCTCGGTGGTCTCGACGTGGAAGGTGATGGTCTCGGGGTCCGCCTCGATGAAACGCTCCATGTAGCGAGCCGGCTCGCTGATCATGAGGTGGACATCGAGGGGCAGGTCCGTGAGGCGCCGGAAGGCAGCCACCACATCGGGACCGAAGGTGATGTTGTCGACGAAGCTCCCGTCCATGACATCGAGGTGCAGGCGGTCCGCACCGGCCCGCTCCATCTTGTGGACGACCCGGTCCAGGCGGCCGAAGTCGGCGTTGAGGATGCTGGCCGAGACCAGGATCTGGTGATCGTCTGTCATGCGGGGCTCCCGGGCTGTGTGTCCGAGTCGGCGGGGTTCCCGAGCGCTGCCGCGCTCCGGCGCTCGATGACGTCCCGGCGGCGTTGCACCGCTGCGGGCGCGGGATCATCGGCCAGCTCGGCTGCCAGCTGGCCGCAGGCGGCACCGATGTCGATACCCCGGTTGCGACGAACCGTGGTGTGCAGCCCGACCGAGCGCAACACGGAAGCGAAGCCCTCCACGCGCTCGGGCGATGACGGCTGCCAGGGGGTGTGGGCCACGGGGTTCATGGGGATGAGGTTGACATGAGCAAGGCGACCCCGCAGCAGATCGGCGGCGGCTCGCGCGTCGGCGGGAGTGTCGTTGATGCGGTCGATCATGACCATCTCGTAGGTGATGCGCCGGCCGGTGGCATCGGCGTAGTCGGTGGCCGCGGCGACGACATCCTCGAGTGGGTACTTGCGGTTGAGCGGGACCAGCACGTCGCGCAGCTCGGGCCGGGCCGCATGCAGCGAGACCGCCAGCTTGTACTGGCGCCGCAACGAGGTCAGTCGCTCGATGCCGGGGACGACACCGCTGGTGGAGACGGTGATGTGGCGCTGGCCGAGGCCGAAGCGGTTGCCATCGCTGAGCGCACCGCAAGCCGCCATCACCGCGTCCGGGTTGAGCAGCGGCTCGCCCATGCCCATGAACACGATGTTCGTCAGGCGGCGTCCCTCCCCCGCCAGCTCGTTGCGCCAGAAGCGAGCCTGGTCGATGATCTCCGAGGTGCGCAGGTCACGCCACAGGCCCAGCTCGCCGGTGGCACAGAAGGGGCAGCCCACGGCGCAGCCGGCCTGGCTGGAGATGCACAGGGTCGTGCGTTCGCGACGGGATCCGCGGGCTGGATAGCGCATCAGCACCGACTCCACGACGCGGCCGTCGTCGAGCGAGTGCAGCGCCTTGTCGGTGAGCCCGCCGTCTGCCTGGCGCCGCTCGGTGCCGGTCAACGTGCAGAACCGATAGGTCTCCTCGAGCGCTGCCCGGAGGGGGCCTGGCAGGGTGTGGATGTCGTCGAACGACTGTGCCCGGCCAGACCAGACGTGGTCCGCCAGCTGACGTGCGCGGAAGGCTGCCTCGCCCCGATCGGCGAACCATGAGAGCAATTCCTGGGGCGACGCATCCGAGATCCCTGGCCGCGAGTCCTGTGGGCCCCTGGCCGGCAGGTCGATGATCGGCAGCGCGCCATCCGCGCCATCGGCGGGCGGCACGACAGGGTCGGGCACGGGAACAGGTTCTGGATTGGGCATCGAGCCGGAATGGTAGCGCTGAACGGCGGATGTGGCCGTGGGCGGGCCTTCCGGCCCCGGAGCGCCTCGGCTAGAGCCGCTTGCCGTGACGGTATTCGGCGCCGCGCATGCGCCGTTTGCCGGCCGGCTGTACCTCGTCGAGCCGGAGCACACCATCGACGGTGCCCAGGCCCAACGTGCCCTCGGTGAGGATGAGCGTGCCAGGCTCGACCGAGACCTCCTGCCCGAGCACGCTCGCAGCCCACACCTTCAGGCGTGCCCCGTCGTGCTCGAGGAAGGAACCCGGCCAGGGCTGGTAGGCCCGGACCTGCCGCTCCAGCTCGGCCGCCGGACGCACTGGGTCAAGGCGCCCGTCCTCGCGTCGCAGCAGCCTGGTCAGGCTAGCGCCCTCCTCGGGCTGTGGTCGCTCGGCCAGCGTGCCTTCGAGCCAGGCCGGCAGGTGCTCCGCCAGCAGATCGGCTCCCAGCTCGGCCAGACGCGCCTCCAGCTCGGACGCGATCTCCGTGCCCTCGAGCGGGACCTCCGCCTGGGCCACGATGGGCCCGGTATCGAGCCCCTCGTCCATGCGCATGAGGGTCACGCCGGTGATGGGGTCCCCCGCCAGAATGGCCCCCGGGACCGGCGCGGCGCCGCGGTGTCGCGGCAGCAGCGAGGGATGGATGTTGAGCGCACCGTGCTGTGGCAGGTCGAGCACCGCGGCGGGGATGATACGCCCGTAGTCCGCGAGCACGATCAGCTCCGCCTCGGTGTTGCGCAGGTCGTCGAGCACCGCCTCGTCACGGAGTGTGCGCGGGGTGCGCACGGGCAGGCCGTGCTCGGTCGCGAGGTCGGCCACGGGTGTGGGCGTGAGCACCCGCCTGCGTCCGGCCGGTCGCGGCGGCGCCGTGACCACGGACTCGATCTCGACCACATCGATCTCGAGCAAGCGCGAGAGGGCAGGCAGCGCCACCGAACCGCTGCCGAAGAGGAGGGTGCGCACGGGAGCAGCCACCGCCCGGCTCAGCCCACCGCCGGCATCTCCTGGCCGGCTTCGGCCATCTCCTCCTCCATCTGGTCGACGTTGATGAGATCGTCCAGGGACTCGAGGTAGTCGATGTAGAGGATGCCCTTGAGGTGGTCGAGCTCGTGCTGCATGGCGCGCGCCAACAGGCCCTCGCCGC
>CAYZDQ010000490.1:0-2757 GCA_964476955.1 uncultured Anaerolineaceae bacterium | reverse complement strand
AAGAACGAGGCGGACTATCTCGAGGAGTGGCTGGCCTACCACCTCGCGCTGAGCGTGGACCACTTCTTCATCTACGACAACGGCAGCACCGACGGCAGCGCGGAGCTGCTCGAGCGCTACATCAACCACGGGCTCGTCACGCGCATCGACTGGCCGCTGAGGGGCGGACAGCTGGCGGCCTACAACCACGCCCTACGGATGTTCGGTGCGACCACCGAATGGCTGGGCTACTTCGATCCGGACGAGTTCCTCGTGCCCTTGCTCGATGACGATATCCCGGGCTTCCTCGCGCGCTTCCCCGATGTCGCGGACGTGCGCGTGCCGCGGATCGAGATCGGTTTCAGCGGGCATCGCACCAAGCCCGAAGGGCTGACCATCGACAACTACACGCACGCTGCCAACGTGCTCGAGCTCGACCCCAAGCTGCCGCCGCGGGTGAAGTCGCTGGTGCGCCCACGAGCGATGGCCGCGGTCGACGTCCACCTGGCCTTCCCGGCTGACGTGCCCAGCCCCGGGCTACCGACAGGGACAGCCGAGGCGGCCGTGCACGGAGTGGCCCAGTTCAGCCACTACTACACGCGCTCCTGGGAAGAGTTCGAGGCCAAGCGTTTCCGCGGCTCCGCGACCGGCCGCATCGCCCGCCCGGCGGTCGGTTTCGACGTCCCCACCATCGAGGTCAACGCGGAGGCCTCGCGCTTCTCCGAGCGCACGACCGCGATGATCGGACGCCTGCACGAGCTCCACCCCGAGCCGTACCAGTACGGCAGCCAGATCGGTTTCGAGTACTATCCGCGACCCAACGATCTCTTCCGCTTCTCCGAGTTCGCGGTGGCCAACTACGCCGCTGGGCTGGTAGAGCCCAGGCGCTTCGCCACCATCCGGCTGAAGAACGTCTATGGCGGCCAGGGCATGATCACCGACATCTCCGACAAGGAGGTCGCGCCGGCACGTGACGGGCTATCGACCTCGCATCACGCGGAGGCGCTCGTCGACCACATGCGCGGGCGCATCGTCAACGGCCTCTCGGTCGAGTCCGATCTGCCGGTGGCGGCACAGGCCGGCACCCTGGACGTGCCCGAAACGGAGCCCGCGTCATTGCGGCCCCGATCCGGCTCGGCCGAACTGGCCATGGCCCTGCCTGCTGACGAGATGCTGCGCTGCTACACGCTCGGCTTCCTCATCGGCTCGGAGGCGCCGCTGAGCGTCAAGGCCCAGGTCGTGGCCGCAGACGGCACCACCGGCGAATCGAAGACCTTCAAGGTGCCGGCCGCCGCGAGTGTGGCCGGCGTGGTCGAGATCCAGTCGGTGCCGGTGCACGGCGCGAGCCTGCGACTGCGGGTCAAGACCAAAGCCGAGCAGGTCGACATCTACGACCTCTTCGTCATCGCCAACGGCTAGGCTCTGGGCCATGGCACTGAGCAAGCGGGTCGGGCGGGTCCTCGGCCGCGGCGGCAGCGAAGCGCGCAAGGAGCGCCCGCCGCTGATGGGACGCGGTCGTTTCGACGTCTCGATCCTGGCCATCCTCAAGAACGAGGCGCCGAACATGGAGGAGTGGCTCTGCCACCACATGGCCATCGGTGTGGACCACTTCTTCCTCTACGACAACGGCTCCACCGACGAGCTGCACGAGGTGCTCAAGCCGTACGCGGACCACGGCGTGGTAACCACGGTCTACTTCCCCATGCGCGGCCTGCAGCGCGATGCCAACAACCACGTCGTGCGCTTCTTCGGCGACACCACCGAGTGGATCGCCTACGTCGACATCGACGAGTTCCTGGTGCCGCAGAACGACGAATCCATCAGCGACGTCATGGCCCGCTACCCCGACGCCGAGCAGGTGCTCGTGTCGCGCAAGGAGTTCTGCTACTCGGGGAACCGGACGCCGGTCGAGGGGCTGGTCACCGAGGAGTACCGCGAGTACAGCGAGCAGGTGCCGCGCATGGGCACCAGTGAGATCCTGGCCAAGCCCATCATCCGGCCGCGAGGCACGGCCCGCGTCGGCATCCACAACGCCTTCACCGTGCACGGCCGGACGGTCAACACGGCCGGCGAGCCGACCTCGGAGGAGGCCACGGTCATCGAGGATCCCAGCTACGCCAACCTCCAGATGAACCACTATTTCACCAAGTCGCGGGAGGAGTTCCAGGCGAAGCGCACGCGTGCGACCACCTCCACACACGCGTTCCAGCTGCCGGACGTGCCCTTCGACATCCCCGGGCAGGTGGACCACGTCATCGATCGTTGGCAGCCACGCACCCGAGCCTTGATCGACGAGATGCACACGCTCGCTCGTAGCCCCGCGCGCTATGGCAGCAAGCTGCGCATGCAGGGCTTCCCGGTCAACGACATGTTCGGCCAGGAGGCCACGGCCATCATCTCCAACGAGGTCGCCGGCCTGACCGAGGCGCGCAAGAAGCGCTCCTTCCGGGGGTTGCCCATGCCCGGCGTGCGCGGCGCCATGGTGCGGGCCGAGGATCACGACTATGAGGCTGCGCCCGGCCGCTTCCTGGCCTCGCCGCACATCGCCCAGGAGATGGCCTGGCTGGAAGCCGAGATCACGTGGGCCGTGGCTGATGGCACACCCCCACTCGAGGTCGAGGGCGGCACGCTCGAAGCCGGCGAAGTGCCGCACGTGCGTCTCGAGGGCACGAGCGGATCACTGGTCATCCCGGCGGGTGGCTCCGAGCTGCGCTGCCACGCGCTGGTCTACACGCTGCGCGTGGCTGGTCCCGGCACCGGCCCGATCGCCGTCTAGCT
>CAYZDQ010000489.1:0-2787 GCA_964476955.1 uncultured Anaerolineaceae bacterium | reverse complement strand
ATTCGGAGCGACCGAGGTTCGACAAGAAGTACCCGGGGGTCGGCCATGGGCCTACGCCCGAACCGGCGCCTGAGACCGAGGGGGCCTCGTCATGACGGTGAACACGGAGACCCTGGAGCCGCAGATGTCCGAAGAGGAGATCGTCTCCGGCCACGACGCCAAGCGCGGCGGCATGGACCCGGCCCTGCTGGGCATGATGCTGTTCATCGCCAGCGAGGTGATGTTCTTCGCGGCGTTGTTCGCGGCCTACTTCAACGCCAAGGCCACGCTGCCGGTCTTTCCACCCGAGGGCACCGAGTTCCTCGATCCCTGGGGCCTGCCCATCATCGGCACGGTCATCCTGCTCCTCAGCTCGGTGACCATGCAGTGGGGCACTAGCCGCATCCGCCAGGGCGATCGCACCGGCCTCAACCGCGCGGTCATCGTGACGCTGGTCCTGGGCCTCGTCTTCCTGGGCATCCAGGCCTACGACTACTACGAGCTCATCGTCCACCACGACTTCGGCATCGACAGTGGCGTCTACGGCACGCTGTTCTTCACCATGACCGGCTTCCACGGTGCGCACGTGCTCGGCGGGGTCATCGGCCTCGCGGTCATCCTCAGCCGTGGCCTGGCGGGGCAGTTCACCAAGCAGCACCACGTGGCGGTGGAGGCCGTGCACTACTACTGGCACTTCGTCGACGTGGTCTGGGTGCTGCTGTTCCTGACCATCTACATCATCAAGTAGGGAGGACCTGATGACACCGACCCGCGTGGCGCTGCTCATCGGCGTCATCCCTATCGTCGTCGCGGTCGTCTACTTCGTGCTCCAGGAGATGAGCGGCGAGAGCGCCATCATCGATCCGGCCGGCGTCTTGCTGCTGGTCTGCCTGGGCCTCTCGATGGGCTTCGGCTTCATGGTCATCCTGCGCGGCGCGCGCGACCTTTAGCCACGCCGCTACGATTGGCGCACAGACCCGACCTGAAGGACGAGTAGCGTGAACCTCGACGAGCTCTGGACCGGCATCCTCGAGACCATGGCCAGGATCATCATCCCGGTCTGGAACGATCTCATCCAGTACATCCCGCTGCTGGTCGTCTTCGCCTTCCTGGGCATCCTCGGCGGGCTCGCGTACATGTGGATGCGCCACGGCCGCGACAACCGCTCACGCGTGCCCAAGCCCATCCCCGCCGGGCGCAAGCCCGATGACACCCACCTGCCGGGCCCGTCGCTGTGGCCCTTCGTGGCACCGGTGGGTCTGCTCTTCATCGTCTTCGCTGTCGCCCTCGGTCCGTTCGAGTCGCTGGTGGCTCTGGGCCTGTTGTTCGCGGGCGTAGCCGTCGCCGGCGTGGGCATCATCGGCTGGTATCTCGACGCGGGCAAGGAGTACGTGGCCGTCGAAGCCGGAGGCCACCTCGCTGAGGGTGAGCCGGCAGACGACGCGCCGGGCTGGTCGCTGACCCCGCCTGAAGGCATGCACCTGCCAGGCCCGTCCGCCTGGCCGCTGCTGGCACCGGCGGGCTTGCTGTTCCTCGCCTCGGGCCTGATCTTCGGGCCGGCCATGTTCATCGGCGGCGCGATCATGGCCGCCATCGCCATCATCGGCTGGCTGTTCGACGCAGGCCGCGAGCTCGACGACATCGAGGAGCACGGACACCCCAGCCAGGCTGACCGTGATCCGGAGAAAGCCTGGCCCAGCCGCCTCATCCCGGTCTACTTCATCGTCGGCGCCATCGCGATCGGCTGGACGCTGCTGCCCTGGCTACTCTCGCTCCTGCCCGGCAGTGGAGCCTGACACGCCCGACCGCCGTCCTCAGCGGACGATCCTCGCGCTGGGGATCGCCGTGGTGGCCATCCTTGGATTCACGGTCCTCTTCTTCCTGCCCCTGGGCAGCGGCGATGACGGCGACGGCGACCCGGTCACGGTCGGCGGCCATCCGCTTTACGGCAAGCCGGCGCCGGAGATCGACCTCCAGACCTTCGACGGCGAGCGCATGACGCTCTCATCGCTGCGTGGCCAGCCGGTGCTGGTCAACTTCTGGGCCACCTGGTGCGGACCCTGCCGGGAGGAGTTCCCGCTGATGGTCACGACCTACGAGGAGCGCGCCGGGGACGGCCTGGAGATCCTCGGGGTCCTGCATGACGACCTCGTCGAGGGCGGACGCAAGTTCGCCGAGGACCAGGGTGCAACCTGGCCCATGCTCTACGACGCTGACGACGAAGCCTGGAACGCCTACCTGGGCGTGGGCAAACCGACCTCCTTCTTCATCGACGCGGACGGGATCGTGCGGGCCTTCAGCCTGGGCCCGTTCACCGAGGATGGGCTCGAACGCCAGCTCGCGACGATCATCCCCGAGGCCTGAGCGGGCCGCTATCGCGCGGAGTGCCGGGCGAGGAGCGGGACCGCACTGTGTGTCTCAGGGACAGCTGACGCGCGCGGTGTGTCAAGCAGGGTGCCGCCCGCGCTGGACATCTCATAGACAGTTGTTGCCACCACCGACGTTGTCGGGGGCGCCGTGAGGTCGATGTGACCACCTGTCGTCGGGAGCGACGCTATGGCCACCAGGGGGCCAATCTCGCGGCCAGGTGTCGCCACGAGCGACCGTAGTCGCACAAGCCGGCGGGGTCTCTGCGACTACCGCCGATGAGGGCGACAGGTGGCCATGACGTACCGGGGATGGGTGGCTCCGACCGGGTCAGGAGGCAAGCCATCGACGGCGGCGGCGGCTACGACCGCCCGCAACGTCGGCTCAGCCCCAATCCACCGATTGGCCTCGCCCGGGCGCCTCGATGCCCTGAGCCGTCAC
>CAYZDQ010000488.1:0-2789 GCA_964476955.1 uncultured Anaerolineaceae bacterium | reverse complement strand
CACACGAAGAAAGCGCGTCTGCCGTTCCATCAACCCACTAGGTCTGGAGGATAGGCTTCACCGACCATGGATCATCCGTCAGGAGGCGCCTCGCCGCTCAACGTCCTCGTGGCCGGCATGCATCGGAGCGGAACGTCCGCTGTGAGTCTGGCACTGCACGCCGCGGGGCTTGGCCTGGGCAATCCAGGCAGCGAGATGCGTTCTGCGCCGGAGAACATGTTCGGATTCGGTGAGCGGAACGATGTCGTCTCTTTCGACGACAGGCTGCTAGGTAGCCTTGGTTGGACATGGGACTCTCCGCCCCCGATGCCGCTGACGGAGCCCCCCGACCGCCCAGGGTCCATTCAGGAAGGGCGAGAGCTCGTCGCTCGGGCCATGCCAGTTGGCAATCCATGGCTGATCAAGGACCCTCGACTCAGTCTTCTGATGCCGTGGTGGCGGAAGATATTGCTCGACCGCTTCGTCGCGGTCGTTTCCATGCGACCAGTCGAGGAGGTCGCTTGGTCGCTGCATGTACGCAACGACTTCCCTGTCTCACTCGGGATTGCGATTACCGGGGCCTACCTCAGGCATCTGAGCGTTGGCCTGCGCGGACTCCCCGTGATCATCGTGGACTACGTTTCGCTGGTCGAACAGCCGCTTGCCGTACTGACTATGGTGCTTGATGCGCTGCAGACTGCGGGCGTTCGAGGTTCGTTTGATGCAGATCAAGGTGCCAAAGCGATTGAACCCGCGCTGCGGCGTGCGACTCAGCCGAATAACACCATGGTCGAATCGACTATCCCGCGCGCCACATGGAGATTGGTGTTCGAGTGGATGCGCGGTCCCGTTGTATACAGGCCCAGGTGCGATTTCGAGGGTAGTGAACCGATGGCCTGGGAGGAGTCGATGCTCCTCCTCCAGCGGCGGCTGCAAACTCGTCAGGAACATCAGGCTCAGCTCACGAAGCACCAAGAGCCACCGGCGGCCGAGCCTGCCGAGCCTGCCGAGCCACCGACGGCCGAGCCTGCCGAGCCACCGGCGGCCGAGCCTAGGTCCTAGTGTCCTGAGTTGGAGATTCGCACACAATATCTGGCGAGCGACTCGAGGATCTGGTCGGCGGTCTTCACCCAGACGTAGGGACGGGGATCCTCGTTCCAGGTCGCGACCCAGCCGCGGATGTCGCGCTCGAGGCCCTGGACGCTGGTGTGGGCGCCACGCCTGATCTTCTTGGTGGTCAGCTCGGCGAACCAGCGCTCCACGAGGTTGAGCCAGGACGCCCCGGTCGGGGTGAAGTGGAGATGGAACCGCGGAACCCGGGGGGATGACGATGACGGAGCAGCCAGCGCTTGATGGCGGGGGTCTTGTGGGTGGCGTAGTCGTCGAGGACCAGGTGGACGGCCAGCTCGTCGGGCACCTCGGCATCGATGCGCTCGAGGAACTTCCTGAACTCGCTCGCGCGGTGGTGCCGCCGGAGCGAGCCGATGACCTTCCCGGTCATGGCGTCGAGCGCGGCGAACAGACTCGTGGTGCCGTGACGGACTGAACCGTCCTGACTTCGATGGAGACTCCAGCAGTTGGAGGAACATGGAGATACCCCAGGACCGTAACTGTCAAGCCGCGAGCTCTGTCTCTGTGGGCAACCAGTGCTCCCAGGCGAGGGACTCATCGTAGAGGGTGCCGTGGGCCAGGCAGCCATGGAGGATGCCCACGAGCTTGTTGGCGACCTTGCGTCGGGCGACCTTGGCGGTGCGGGGTCCGGGGTTATGGTCGTCGTAGTAGGCCCGGGCTCCCGGTGAGACCCGTAGCGCAGACAGGGCCCACTGGTAGCAGGCATCCGACAGGCGCTTGTTGCGGGCGTAGCGGGCCAGCACGACACGGCTCGTGCCCGAGGCCCGGGTGATCGGCGCGGTACCCGCGTAGTTGCGCCGGGCCTTAGCATCGGCATAGCGGCCGGGGGCATCCCCGAGCTCCGCGAGCACCCGGGCGCCGAGGATGGTGCCGAGTCCAGGCAGACTGCGCAGGATCTCGGCGTCCGGGTGTCGTTCGAAGGAGGCTTCGAGATCGGCCTCGAGGAGGGCGATCTGCTCGCTCATCGTCGTGATGACCGCCACGACCGCGCTCGTGTTGGCGACCTGGGCCTCGGTCACGAGGGGTGGTGCGGCCAGCTGTGGCGCACGCAGGGCGACTCGGATCGCCTTGGCCCGACGCTCGAGGTTGCGTCGCCGGCCACCCCGTCGGAGGGCCGTCACGATGCGGGCCTGCGAGAGCTTCCGACCCCGTTCGGGGTCCGGCGCGACCGTGAGCACCGCGAGGGCGTCGGGGTGACCGAGCTCCTCGAAGGTCGTGAGCGCGCCCGGGTAGTACTCGCGCAGGGCACTGCGCAGGGCGTTGAGCTGGCGCTGCCGGGCCCAGATGAGGTTCTGGTGGCTGCGTGCGAGCACCTTGATGGCCCCGAGCAGCTCGCTGTCGGGCGCGACCGCTCGATGGTTGTGGCGGTCGATGCGCACGAGATCGGCGAGCATCTTGGCATCAGCACGGTCGGACTTGGCCCCGCTGGTGGTATGGCGATCGCGGTAGCGGGACGCCGACAGCGGGTTGATGGCATAGACCCCGTAGCCGGCAGCCACGAGCGCGCCCACGAGCAGGCCCCGGTCGGTCTCGATGCCGACGATCACGTCGGTGGGTCGCTCGGCGTGCTCCGCGAGCAGGGCGTGCAGCCGGGCCACGCCCTCGTGGGAATGATCATGTCAAGTGGCTCCACCACTACAAGGCGGATCCCAGTCAACGTCGCAACACGGGCGGTGATC
>CAYZDQ010000487.1:0-2791 GCA_964476955.1 uncultured Anaerolineaceae bacterium | reverse complement strand
GTTGGTAGCGGTCGTTCATCGAGGTCAGCAGCAGGTCGAAGTGCTCCTCTATGACCTCGCGCTTGAGTGCCACCGAGGCGGTCAGCAGCGCCAGGCTGCCCCACCAGATGACGGGCATCGCCAGCAGCACGCCGATGGGCAGGAGCCAGCGCTCACCGCGCCAGGCGGCGAAGGCGATGACCGCCAGGGCGAAGGGCAGGCGCGCCAGCAGGGGGATGGGCACCGAGCCGGGCACGGTGCTGGAGCCGGTGCTGCTGAGCAGCAGCTGGAACCACTCTGCCCACAGGCCGGGCGTGATCAGCGCCACCGCGGCGATGATGGCCAGGGTGGTGGCGGTGGCGACCCCGAGGTTGAGCCACTCGCGGCGCACGCCGTACCAGACCACGCCCAGGCCGGGTGTGACCTTGGTCAGCAGCGGGAAGGCCCACGTGAACGATCGGCTGAAGCCGAGCACGATGGCTGCCGCCAGCAAGATCGTGATGTTGCCGCCCCAGATCTCCGGCAGGGCCAGCAGCAGCAGCGGCAGGAAGAGCAGGGGACGGGCCAGCCAGAACAGCACGGCCAGCAGGCCACCGGTCCAGAGGCCCAGGAAGAGCGGCCACGAGAGGGCGCGCAAGGGGCTCAGTGCGACAAGGAACGCCGGCGAGTAGAGGTACGCCGATTCATGTCCCACCGAGCCCGGGTCATAGGGATCGTCGAGTGGTGCCGCCCAGTAGGCCCGGGCATCATGTCCGGGCCCGAAGCTGTCCGGCTGGAAGGGCTCGGCCAGCGCCATCATCAGCACCACCAGCCCGACCGCCACCAGCACACCCCAGACGCCGAGTACGCGCCGGAGGTACGTGGGCTTCACTCGACGATCACCTCGCTACTTGGCGTATGGACTGGACATGGAGTCAACGCTGTGGCCCAGCATCAACGGCTTGCCCATGAGGCCGTCATAGCGCGGCTGCAGCTGCTCGACGTCGTACATCGAAGTATCCACCGAGACCGCGGTATCGTCCTGGCTGGGCAGTTGAGCGTGGCCGTAGCGACCGTCACGGATAGCCATCATGCGGCCGCGCTGGCCGGCATCGATGAGCTCCACCGCGATATTGGCGAAGGCCTTGGACACGAAGGTATCGACGGTGTCCGGCTCGCCGGCTCGGAGGTCGTAGGTCAGGTCGGAGTGGATGGTGTCGAGGCCAGTGCGGCCCTTGATCTCCGACGCCAGCAGCTCGGCCACGTTGGCCTTGTGGCGATGGCCGAAGGCGTCGGCCTCGCCGACCTCCTTGATCTCGCCGCCTTCCCAGATGGCGCCCTCGGAGGTGATGACGATGGCGTAGTGGCTGGAGTTCTCGGCATGGTCGGCCGCGATGAGCTCGGACAGGTGAGCCACGTCGTACCGGAACTCGGGGATGACGCAACGGGTCCCGGTGGCGAAGGCCGTGTAGAGCGCGGTGAAGCCCGCGTCGCGGCCGAAGATGCGGAAGACCCCGACACGCTCATGGCTGCCGATGGTCGAGCGCTGGCGGTCGATGGCCGCGCGCGCCCGCGTGATCGCGGTCGAGAAGCCGATGCAGTACTCGGTGCCCTGGACGTCGTTGTCCATGGTCTTGGGCACCGCGATGATGTCCATGCCCGCATCGTGCAGCGAACGGCTGTAGCTGAGCGTGTCGTCGCCGCCGATGGGGACGAGGTAGTCGAGCCCGAGCGTCTCGATGTTGTCCATCACGACCGGTGTGATGTCGTACTTGTCCTCGGCCACCCGCATCGCCGCGGCCTTGCTCGTGTCGAGCGTGGGCGGCAGGGCGGCCCTCTTCATCTTGCGCGGGTTCGTGCGCGAGCTGTGTAGCCAGGTGCCCCCGGTGCGGTCGATGGTGCGGGTGTTCTCGCGGTTCAGCGGGACCAGGTACTTCTCGTCCTCGGTCTTGCCCGGCTGAAGGTGGGTCAGGCCCTCCCATCCGCGGCGGATCCCGAGCACCTCGTAGCCCATCTCCCCGGCCCGGTAGGTCACGCCCTTGATGACGCCGTTCAGACCGGGCACATCTCCGCCCCCGGTGAGGATGCCGATCCTCTTCTTGGCCATGTCGTTCTCCGTTCCCCTCTCGCGGGCGCTCGCACGCGCGGTCGTCCGCTGGTGTTCATGTGGGTAGGTTGCTGAACCACGATGGTACCGCCTCGGTGGGGCAGGTACGATGGGGCCAAGGGCCCCAAGGAAGCCCTCCAAGAGGACTGGCCGAAGACCGTTCATGAACTACGAGCTGTACATGCGCGCCGCCCTCGCCGAGGCCGCCGCCGCCGCGCGCGTGGGCGAGCGTGCCAACGGCGCTGTGGCCGTCATGGACGAGGCCATGGTGGCGCACGGGCGCGAGTCCGTGAACGAGACCGGCGACCCCACTGCGCACGCGGTCATGATCGCTTTGCGGGAGGCGGCCACGCGCCTGGGCCGCCGTTCACTCGCCGGTACCACCGTCTTCTGTGTCGTCGAGCCCTGCCCCATGTGTGTCGGAGCGCTGCTCGCGTGCGACGCCGACGGCGTCGTCTTCGCGCTCTCCGACTCGGATGAAGGCGCTTGCCTGACGGCTTTGCACCTGGCCGAATCGAAGGGGCTGCGCCGGCGCCTGCAGGTGGTGTCAGGCATCCTCCAGGAGGACGCTGCGGACCTGCGGCCGGATCTTGTGGCGGAGGCGTCCCGCTCCTAGACGAAACTCCCATTCAGGCAACGGCGCAGGCTTTGCTAGACTCGCCGCTACCCGGAGAGGTGTCCGAGTGGTTTAAGGTGCCGCTCTCGAAAAGCGGTGTGCGAAAGCAC
>CAYZDQ010000486.1:0-2792 GCA_964476955.1 uncultured Anaerolineaceae bacterium | reverse complement strand
CAGCACTGTCCGTCGTAGAGGACGGTCAGCTGTCCGGAACCAGCCTCAGTCGCGGACACGGATGAGCGAGATCCCGTCGCGCACCGTCAGCATCACCGTCTCTACCCGGGGATCGGTGACAGCCTTGTCGTTGAAGGCACGCACGCCAGTGACGCTGGGGTCGTCCGTGACCGTATCCAGGACACGCCCGTGGCGGAGCACGTTGTCGGCGACGATCAGGCCGCCCGGCCGCATCAGGGGCAGGAGCCGATCGTAGTACTCGGCGTAGGCGGACTTGTCGGCATCGACGAAGGCAAGGTCGTACGGGCCTTCGAGTCGCTCGAGCGTGTCGAGCGCGACACCCTCGTGGACGCTGATGCGCCCGTTCTCCGCGGCAGCCTCGATGTGCTCCCGGGCCTTGGCCGCGTGGTCGGCGTCGAGCTCGAGCGTGTCGATGTGCCCATCGGCGGGCAGGCCTTCGACCATGGCCAGGGCGGAGTAGCCCGTGAAGGTGCCGACCTCGAGCACACGCCGCGCTCCGGTCAGGGCCACCAGCAACCGCAGCAGCTGGCCCTCCGGCTCATCGATCATCAGGTAGCCCCGGTCGCTCCAGGCGCGCGTCGAGGCGGCAGTGGCTTGCAGTCGCTCCGAGGCCACCGACGTGTGACGAGCCGCGTAGGCCGCGAGCTCGTCGTCTGCAGCCATACGCGTGGTCATGACGAGCACGACCTCGCCGGCACGCTGCCCCTCCGAACGTGACCGCATGGGTCGAACATGCGCTCAGCATAGAGGCCGCGCCGGCGCCGTTGGCGCCACCTGCGCCACCTGTCGAGGGCGGCGCGCGCCACGTGCGCCCGATGCCCCTACCATGAGCCGATGCTCCAGCACGACGGCTCCATCCGCATCGCCTGGCAGGCCGATGGCTACGAGGCCATCTTCGTGCGCGCCCGCTTCCACCCCGCGCCAAAGCTGGACGACTTCGCCAAGGGCGTGGCTGACCTGGCCTTGCTGGAGCGCACGTTGCATGACCTGCGCGTGGCGCTGCGCAAGCGATTCCCAGGGGAGTTCGACCTCCTCACCGACGAGCCGCTCGATACGCCCGGTCGCGTCATCATCAGCTTCCATCCCCCGCCCGGCGAGCCGAACCCCGACCCGTGGTAGGCACCGGCGAGATCCTCGAGGTCCACGAGGCCAGCGGCGCATTCGAGCGCATCGAGGCTTACCTGCGCGCGGCCGGCTTCTTCGCCCACGCTGCCGAGCGTGACCTTCGCCGAGCCCACGTCTACCTCGGTTACGGCCTCTCTGACCCGCTGCGCCGGTCCGGGTCGCAGGCACGGCCAGAACCCGCGGCGCTGCCCCTCGCGGCTTGTCAGATCCTTGAGGACGGCACACCCACCCGGGCTGCCGAACCCTTCTCCGTCGGTGAGTGGCAGCACACTTGGGCCGCCGCTGACTACGCCCATGCTGTCGCATTGGCACGCGACGCGATCGCGGCGGGCGAGGTCTACCAGGTCAACCTCGTGCAGCACCTCACCGCTCCTTTCGCCGGCGACCCAGCTGGTCTCAGCGACGCACTCCGCGGGTACGCGCCGCTACATCCGCGCCCGCTGGCGGGGAACGGTTGGGCCATCGTCTCGGCCTCGCCCGAGCTCTTCCTCGCTCGGCACGGCTCGCGGATCTGGACGATGCCCATCAAGGGCACGCGCCCGGCGGGCCACGCTGCCGCTCTCACCGACTCCCCCAAGGACGCCGCCGAGCACGTGATGATCGTCGACCTCGAGCGCAACGACCTCGGCCGCATCTGCCAGCCCGGGACCGTGGCCTGGCCGTCACTCATGCAGGCGCGTGCGATGGCCGGCGTCGAACACCTCGTCTCGACGGTGGAAGGGACGGTACGCGAGGATCTCTCATGGTCCGAGACCATGCGCGCGATGTTCCCCGGTGGCTCGGTCACCGGCGCGCCCAAGGTCGCGGCGCTCGACCATATCCACGCTCTCGAGCCGGTAGGACGGGGGGCCTCGATGGGCGCGCTCGGCACGGTCTGGCCCAACGGCGACTTCGAGCTGGCGCTCACCATCCGCACCTTCGCCATCGTCGACGGCCGTATCCACCTGTGGGTCGGCGGCGGTGTGGTCTGGGATTCGGATCCCCTAGCAGAGGTCGAGGAATCGTGGGTCAAGGCGCGTCCGCTCCTCGAGGCCATCACCCACGCCGCCCGCACCCAGGTGGCGGTATGACTCCGGAACCCCGTCCGCTCGCGGTCGCCGTACTCGGTCGCGGCCTCGTCGACCCTGATATCCCGGTCATCCACGCCGATGACCCGGGCCTGCTGCGAGGGCTCGCGGCCTTCGAGACGCTGCGTGTCTACGGTGGCCGCCCGTTTGCCATCGACGAGCATCTCGCCCGCCTGACGCGCTCGGCCGCGCGCATGGGCCTGGATCTGCCCCCGGCCTCCGACCTGAACGCGCTGGCGCACCAGGCCATCGAAGCCGCGGGCAGGGCCGATTGCGCGCTGCGCTTCACCGTCACCGGTGGCCCGGCCGGCCGCGGTCCGGTGGCCATGGTCCTGATCAACGCCATCCCCGAGGAGCTGGAAGCCATCCGCACGACGGGCATCCGCCTCATCACGCTGCAGCTCGGTACCGACCCGCGTGCGCGCCGGGATGCGCCGTGGCTGCTCGACGGCGTCAAGTCCACCTCCTACGCGGTCAACATGGCCGCTCGCGACGAGGCCCTGCGACGCGGCGCGGACGATGCTGTGTTCCTGGCGGCCGACGGCACGGTCCTCGAGGGGCCGACCACCAACGTCTGGT
>CAYZDQ010000485.1:0-2799 GCA_964476955.1 uncultured Anaerolineaceae bacterium | reverse complement strand
CCGAGGCCATGGCGCCACCGACGGGCTCCGGGACCGGGGCCGGGAGATCCCCGTAGGCGTTGCCGGCCGGAGGCGTGGCCCGGGCAGTCACGCGAGAGGTCTGCTCCTTGGCCTCGACCGCGATGATGCCGTCGGAGCCGGCACCGCCGGTCGCCACGAAGAGGTGGTGAAGATGGTCCACGGCGGCCTGAGGGTGCAGCGTCAGGATCGCGCTCTTGAGCTCCTCGGTACCCACCGTCTCGGTCATGTTGCGCGAGACCAGCAGCAGGCCGTCACCCACGTGGAGCTCGCCGCGCCAGACGTCGATCGAACGGCTTTCGTCGCTGGGCAGGCCACCCGGGGAGCTGCGGTCGGGCATCAGCAGGCGCGCCGAACGGACGAGGTACGCCTCGGCCGGGCCGAGCGTGGCCAGGTAGAGCTCGTTGTTGCGGATCACGGCGGCAGCCACACCGAGCGATCCCGGAGGGAGGCCGGCACCTTCGCGACTGCTGTGCAGCCTGCGGTCGGCACTCTTCACGGCCTTCTCCAGGCAGACCGGCACGCCGGCTGACTCGTCGTAGTAGTACTCGTGCCGGATGGTCTCGGCCACGAGTGCCGTCGCCGCCCGTGCCCGGGGACCCGGGACGGATGAGCCGACGAGGATGAAGAGCACGCCCTTGGAGCGTGTCTTCGAACCGGTCGACGGCCTGGTGACGCTCAGCGTGTCAGCGGAGGTCGATAGCCGGTCCCGCTCGGCGATCAATCCATGCGTGATCTCGAGTCGGGTAGCCATGGGCGGTCAAGTCTAGCGCGGCTTGGCCTGGTCCCCCGGGCGTGGTCCCCGCACGACCACATGAAGTTCCCTTAACCGCTGGCCACCAGGGGCGCCGGCGAAGGCTTCGAGCAGCTGGTGGGAGTGGAGGCGCAGCTCCTGGCCGGTGGCGGCGTCGTCAGCGGAGACGACCAGGGCCGGGGCTCGGATCTCCAACAGCTGTGAGGCCCCCGTGGCGGCCGGTACCAGCTCCTCCACGATGCGGCTCCAGGACGAGATGGCGCGGGCAGCCCGCAGCTCCTCGTCCAGCCCGAGCTGGCTGGCGATGCCTGGCAGCAGGTCGCCGATATGGTGGACCGGGCGCTTGCGCGATGCCACGTTGCCTAGCGCTCCCTGCCTTCGACGGTCCCGGGCTCGACTCGCCAGAGCGTGGAGGCGTCGACGAGCGCCGGGTCGAGGTCGTCGGGGGTGGTGGTGGTCACGATCGCCTGCGGCAGTTCACCGATGCGGCGCACGAGATGCGCACGACGCTCAGGATCGAGCTCGCTGAAGACGTCGTCGAGCAGTAGCAGTGGAGGACGGCCGTCGAGGGCCGTGAGCACGTCCAGCTCGGCCAGCTTGAGCGCGAGGATGGCGGTGCGCTGCTGGCCCCGCGAAGCGAACTCCGTCAACTCCCGGTCGCCCGAGACGAAGGTGAAGTCGTCACGGTGTGGTCCCACCAGCGTGGCGCCGTTCCAGATCTCCTTGTCCGCGGTCTCGCGCAACCTGCGACTCAGGGCGTCGGCGTTGGTCTCGGCCGGTCCCCGCTGTACGTTGGAGACATGGCGCAGGGCCAGGGTCGTCTCCTCCGGGGCGATCTCGCGATGGGCCGCCGCGAGGGGCTCAGCCATGGCCGCGAGCGCTTCGTGGCGCCAGTCCAGGATCCGCGCGCCGTTCTCGGCGATGACCTGCGTCCAGTAGGGCAGCTCGGCGCGGTCGGCTTCCTCTTCGCGGATCCGTCGCAGCAGCGAGTTGCGCTGGGTCAGCGTGCGTTGGTAGGTAGACATCACGGCAACAGCGGTGGGCTCGCGTTGAGCCACGACCGCGTCGAGCAGATTCCGCCGGAGCGAGGGCGAGCCGATGATCAGGAGCATGTCCTCTGGCGCGAAGAGGACCGTGCGCAGGACCGGCCGCAAGGCGCTGGCACGGCGGTTGACCCCGTTGACCCGAACGCGCTTGCGTGCACCGGCGCCCGACCCCTTCGCGTGGATCACGACCTCGAGCTCCTCGCTGCGCCCTTCGCTTTCGACCGTGCCCGTGGCCCTCGCGAACTCGGCCCCCCAGCGCACCATCTCCGGGTCGCTGGAGCTGCGATGTGAGCGCCCTGTCGAGAGCACGACCAGGGCTTCGACCAGGTTCGTCTTGCCCGCCGCGTTGCGCCCGACCACGACATGTGGACCGTCGCCGAACTCGACCTCGACGTGGGTGTAGCTGCGGAAGCCGTCGAGCGACAGCGTGCGGACGGCCATCAGGCAAGCACGTGGGCGGCCCCGGGAGCGGGGTGCTGGGCGCGGGCCGTGATCAGGAGGGTGTGCGCACCGGCATGATCACGTGGACGTATGCCGGGTCGTCCACGGGCTTGAGCACGCCCGGCGCCAGTGGTCCGCTCAGCTCGATGGCGAGCTGCTCCGCATCCATGTTGGCCAGGGCCTCGACCATGTAGCGGGCATTGAAGGCGATGGTCACCGGGTCACCCTCGAGCTGCGCCTCGACCTGGGCGTCGGCATCGCCGACGTCGGCCTTGGCGTTGACCGCGATCGCTGCCGGGTTCTCTTCCTCACCGAACCCGAGACGCACCACGTTGGCAGAGGACGAGGCGATGAGCGCGGTCAGACGCACAGCCTTGAGCAGCTCGTCGCGATCCACCAGTGCGCGCGTGGAGTGCGAGGTGGGCAGCACTGACTGGTAGTTGGGGAACTGGCCATCGATGAGACGGCTCACGACCTCGGTCGTCTCGACCTTGAAGATGACCTGGCTCTTGGCCTGGGCCAGGATGATGTCGACGGGCT
>CAYZDQ010000484.1:0-2800 GCA_964476955.1 uncultured Anaerolineaceae bacterium | reverse complement strand
GTGGGCCCACCAGCGACATGTCACCGCGGAGTACGTTCCATAACTGTGGCAGCTCGTCGAGGGACCAGCGGCGAAGGGTGTTGCCCAACGGAGTGATCCGTGGGTCATCGGTCATCTTGAACGCTTGACCCTCCAGCTCGTTCTGAGACTCGAGCTCGGCCAGGCGATCCTCGGCATCGACTGCCATGGAGCGGAACTTGAGGATCTCGAACGTGCGCCCATGCAAGCCCACTCGCTCCTGGCGGAAGAGCGCCGGTCCCCCATCACGTCGGACCGCCCAGCCCACGGCCGCGAACAGCGGCGACAAAGCCAGGAGACCGATGGTGGCCACGCTGGCGTCGATGAGACGCTTGATCGCGAGCGCCAAGGTCCGGTCGGGCCCTGATACGAGCGAGTACACCGGCGTGCCGTCGAGGTCCTCGACCTTTCCGGACGCGAAGGGATGCTCGAGTACATCCATCGGGACGCGCACGATCTTGCCCGCCTCCTCGGCGGCGTAGGCGATGCCGTCGAGGTAACCCCATTGGCTGAACGGCAGGCATATGGCGACCTCGTCGATGACGTTGTCGGCCATGACCGGCTCCAGGTCCTCGAGCGTCCCGAGCCAAGCCCAGCGCGCACCATCGGCATATGAAGGGTCGTCGTCGAGAAAGCCGACGACCACGAGACCCAGATCCCGATGGCCCTCGATGGTGGACGCGAACGTCTGTCCACGCGGGCCGGCGCCCACTACCAGCACGTAGCGTGCGTTCCTGCCCCTGGAACGGAGCTCACGGAAGGCCAGACGCAGGATGGCCCTCGTGACGAGGGTGACGACGTACTGCATCGGGAAGAGGATGATCAGGAAGAGGCGGCTGACATCCGGGAGCTTGAACCAGAAGAGCACCGCGAACGTGGCCACGGCCATGAGCGTTGTCGCTCGCAGCAGGTCCCACGCCTCGGAACGGATGGACCAACGGGCCCGCGGTCGGTAGAGGCCGTTCAGTGCCAGCGCCACGACCCAGCCGACGGCATAGAACAACAGGAGGGCGTCAGGGTTCGGGATGATCTCCCGCCACCACACAGCCCAGTCCTCGCCGAAACGCACTCTGGACAAGCCCACCAGGACGACCGCTGCCAGCAGGCCGTCGGTGAGCATGAGCAAGGCACGCAAGGTCGAAGCATGGCGCCGGATCATGACCCAGCCACCCTAGGGAACCGTGGTGCGTTCTGGCAATGGTACGGACGGTCCAGAGGAGTTCGGCCTTCTATGGTGCGGCCCGGTCGGCCTCGGGGTAGAGGAAGCACCGGATCTGCGGCGGCATCAGCTCGCGTGGTGTCGAGCGACGATAGGCCCACAGACCGTGCGAATCGGAGCGCACCTCCACGCGATCGACGCCCTCGCAGGAAGGCGCGCTGTGGACCTCGCGACCGAGAGACCAGACATGCTCCGCGGACATGAGCGCCATGCGCCGGTAGCGTTTCGCATCCGCGTCATCCCCTGCCCGTTCGGCCAGCGTGGCGGTGGTCGCGAGCAGGCCCGCGTTCTTTGGATCGACGCCTACCCGTGCCTCCATCCGTTCCAGCGCCTCGGGATCGCCGCCCCAGGCGGCGATGATGTCGCTCGCGAGCGCGTCGGACCCAGCGACCATCGCGGCGCGGTCAAGGTCGCCCGCCATCAGCGCCAGCCGCCAGCCGTTCGCGCCGGACCGCTCGATCGCCTCGTTCAGCAGCGAGGAGAAGCGCCCGGGCAGCGATAGGTCCGTCCCCCACCCGGGGTCCGCGGCCAGCCCGGGCAGCCGAACGAGCGCATCCACGTACGCGGCATCGGCCTGCTCGGTCATCCCCAGCCGGTCGTACAACTGGGCGGCGGCATAGTCGACGTGCGCGTGCTGTCGGCCTATGCGCAGCGCAGCGTCTAGATAGGCCGTGACTTCGTCCGCGGATCCACCGGACTCGAGCGTGGCCAGGGCCAAGCCGATCCAGGTCTGCGGGAAGTCGTCCACCTCTAGCGACTGCCCATAGGCGTCGATCGCGGTCGCCCAGTCATTCTCGTGCATAGCAGTCGTCGCGCGCATGAGCTGATGCTGTGGGTGCGCTGGGTCGGCAGCGAGGGCCTCGGTCACGGCCACGCGGGCGGTCTCCCAGTCACCATCATCGGCTGCCCGAGTCGCGCGGTTGCTGGTCAGGGACGTCGAGTCCGCCCAGGCCAAGGTGCCGACCGCGATGACGCAGGCGACCGCCAAGGCCACAGCGGAAAGCCGCCCGGCGAGCGGAGTCGCCAAGGGACCGGGCACCGGGAACCCACGTTCGGTCAGGCCATCGAGCATCGCCAGCGGGATGATCGCGAGCAGCACGATGCCGGGCAGGTTGGCGTAGAAATCGGCCATGTCGACGACCGCGAAGTAGACCAGCCCAAAGAGCACGGCCCAGGCCCACGCATGGCGGCGTCGATCGGTCGAGCGCAACGCACGATAGACAAGCCACAGGACCGCCACCACCGCGACGATCCCGGCGAAGAGGCCGACCAGCCCGAGCTCCGCGGCCGTCTGCAGGTAGATGTTGTGCGCGTGCGGGACCGAGTAGTCGAGCTCGGCCGGCGCGAGGTAAGCGATTCGCTGTGCCGCCCAGTTGCCGGGACCGAGACCCGTGATCGGAGCGTCCTCGAACATGCGCAGTGCGGCCGCGAAGTACGAGGGGCGGCCGCCGTCCCCAGAGTTGATGAGGCGGTCGAGCACGATGGGGCCGACCGCAAGCGCGGCCACCACGACACCCACGATCCCGGCGCCGATAACGAACCAACCCTGTCGGTCGCTGAGAC
>CAYZDQ010000483.1:0-2805 GCA_964476955.1 uncultured Anaerolineaceae bacterium | reverse complement strand
CGGCGCGCGCTATACGTGGCCGAGCACACGCCGCTCCATCACTTCGGTCTCTCGCACTTCCTGGTGCTGCGGGTGAAGTCCGACTGAACTCAGCGCCGGCGAGGTCGCGCCGGCTCGTGGGCCGGGATGGTGGCGCAGACGCGGACGTCGGGCTAGAGGTCGGCGGGTGTGGTGGTGGTGTCGGGGTCGAGCACCTGCGTCTCTATGACGATGGGCACCGACCAGTTGCCCGCGAGATCGCGCCACTGCACGTGGATCGCACGGGGGCCGTCGGTGGTCGAACCGCCGGTGGCCTCATCGCCGAGCGGGAACACGATGCGGTCCACCGCCGGGTAGGTCCGCCCGGTCACCAGCTGACCATTCCCATCGAGCTCACCGTCGAGTCCGATGCGCACGTAGCCAAGGCCAGCGCCGTCCTCACCATCAGAGGCGAACAGCCGCAGCACGGCACTGCCGGAGATGACAGCACGACCGTCGACATCGCCCTTGACCGTGTCGGGATCGAGCGCCGGCGTGCCGCCGGGCGGCTGGTCGTCGAACCGGGGTCGGAGGTGGTTGCGCAGCGCCCATGACATCTCCTCCCGGCCGTCGTCCATGCCCAGGGCCCAGATGCCGACGCCGGCCAGGCCCGACTCGATGGCGTAGTCGAACTTGGCCCCGAAGCTGTCCGGATCGTCGTACCAGGCCTGCCGCCAGGTGGGCGTGCACGAGTTGCAGCTCTCGGTGGCGTAGGCGGTCCAGGCCGAGGCCTGGTCGGGCTGATAGCGCCGACCCGACTCGCCAGACCGCTCGATCGCGGTCGCGTAGGTGACGGTCGCGGGGCCATCGATGTCCTTGCCGCCGCGGGTCTTCGACCGCGCAGCGCTCGACTCGGTGGGCCAGGCCAGCCCGTACCAGGGCAGCGCCAGCAGCAGCCGGTCAGGCGAAGCCTGCGTCAGGGCGGCTTCGACCGAGGTGGTCAGATCTCCGCTCGCGGGATCCTCGAGCGGTGCCACGGAGCCGGCCGTGGCCGAGTCGGCGGTGCGATAGCCATAGCCCATGATCACCGCCAGGTCAGCAGCGTCATCCGCGGTCAGAGCGGCCAGGTCGTAGTTCTCCAGGCCGGGCACGACCTCGACACTCAGGTGGAGGCCCGGACCGACCGCATCGAGCGCAGCGCGGACTTCCCGCACCAGCTGCACGTACTCATCGGCGACCTTGGACGGCAGCGGCTCGAAGTCGAGGTTGACGCCATCGAAGCCACGCTTCGAGACGAAGTCCGCGATGGCATCGGCCAGGGCGCGGCGGTTCTTGCGCTTGCTCAGCAGCGTGATCATGCGTTCGCGAGTGCCTTCGGTCCAGGCCGTGCGCTGGACCACGGGCACGACCTTCACGCCTTGTGCCTGCAGCTCGTTCTTGAGCTCGAGGAACCGATCGCTGCGCAACATGGCCCAGCCGGGGGGCACGTCGCCGTTCGGCTTCTTGGCCACGAGCTTGCCGGCCTGCGAGGCTTCCACGCTGTGGAAGGCGGCGATGGTCAGCAGGCTCGGATCGATGGAGCGAGCGGCGGGCTCGAGCAGCCAGTGGGGGACGAAGCCGAGGACCTCGGCCTCGACCGGCTCCGGCGTGGGCATGGGTGTGGGCGAAGGCGTAGGTGAGGCCAGCGGCGCCTGTGTCGGCGAGCCTGCCGGCGTGGCTGCGGCGGCCGCGGGTGTGGGTGTCGCGAGCAGGTCGCTCTCGACGGTGATGCAGGCACTGGCCACGAGCGGCACCAGCAACAGGAACGACCACATGGCCAGGGCCACGCGACGCGACGACGGGCGACGGTGGTTCATCACGCTAGGCACCCTACCAAGGATCGGGGCTCCCGGGTCGCAGCGGCAGGCGACGCAGTCGGAGCGAGTTGAGCACGACGCTGACCGAGCTGAAGGCCATCGCCGCGGCAGCCAGGATCGGGTCCAGACGCAGGCCCAAGACCGGGTAGAGCAGGCCCATGGCCACGGGGATGAGCAAGACGTTGTAGCCGAAGGCCCAGCCGAGGTTCTGCCGGATCACGCGCAAGGTCCCGCGCGACGCGCGGACCGCGGAGACGACGAGGCGGGGGTCGCCCCCGACGAGCGTGACATCGCTGGCCTCGAGGGCCACGTCGGTGCCGGTGCCGATGGCGATGCCGACGTCGGCCGCGGCCAGGGCCGGGGCGTCGTTGATGCCGTCACCCACCATGGCCACGACCCGGCCGTCACGCCGGAGTCCCTCCACGAAGGCGGCCTTCTCCGCGGGCAGCACCTCCGCACTGACATGATCGATACCGACCTGCGCCGCGACCGCGCCCGCCACCGCCGCGTTGTCTCCGCTCAGCAGGTAGATCTCGAAACCGCCCTGCTTCAGCTCCCGGACCGCTTCGGCGGCCGAGGACTTGACCTCATCACTGATGTCGATGGCGCCCGTGGCACGCTCGTCCACGGCCACGTATACGGTCGTGTGCGCTTCGCCCGCAGGCGGTGCGAGCTGGTCGATCCGGTCCGCGGGCACGCCCGCCTCCACGAGCAGAGCCCGGCTGCCCACGATGATGGCTTGCCCGTCGACCGTGGCCCGGACGCCACGGCCGGCCGCGGCATCGAAGTCGGTGGCGGTCAGTGTCTCTGCGTCGCGCTGCTCAGCCTCGCCCATGACGGCCGCACCGAGCGGATGTTCCGAGCCCCGTTCGGCGGCGGCCGCGAGCGAGAGCACCTGCAGCTCGTCGAAGCCGGCCGCGCCGCGCACGGCCCGTACCGAAGGCCGGCCCTCGGTCAGCGTGCCGGTCTTGTCGAAGACCACGGTGTCGAC
>CAYZDQ010000482.1:0-2808 GCA_964476955.1 uncultured Anaerolineaceae bacterium | reverse complement strand
GAACTACCTGCTGCAGAAGTTGGCCCGCACCGCCGGCGCCACCAACAACGTCGACCAGTGCGCCACGACGTGCCATGCCCCCTCGGTGGCCGGGCTGGCCAGCTCGTTCGGCTCGGGCGCGATGACCAACTCCATCGGCGAGATCAAGGACGTCGACACGATGTTCATCATCGGCTCGAACCCGACCGAGGCACACCCGATCGTCGGCCTCGAGATGAAGAAGGCGCGTGCGCGTGGAGCCAGGATGATCGTCTGCGATCCGCGCCGCACGTGGGTGGCCGAGCGCGCCGACATCCACATCCAGCACAAGCCCGGCACCGACAACATGCTCATCAACGCGATGATGCGACACATCCTCGACCTCGGGCTGCACGACGCCGAGTTCATCGAGGCCAGGACCGAGGACTTCGAGGACTTCCGCGCCAACCTCGAGCGCTACAGCGTGGAGGAGGCGGCCGAGGTGTGCGATGTCGACGCCGACCTGATCCGGCGCGCCGCGGAGATGTACGCACGAGGCACGCCGTCGTCGATCTTCTACACCCTCGGCATCACCGAGCACACCTGCGGCACCGAGAACGTGCAGAACCTGGCCAACCTGGCCATGTTGTGCGGCCAGATCGGGGTGCCGTCGAGCGGCGTCAACCCCTTGCGCGGGCAGAACAACGTGCAGGGCGGCTGCGACATGGGCGCCATGCACATGGCCTTCCCCGGCTACCAGAAGCTCAGCGACGAGTCGGTGCGGCTGAAGTTCGCCGAAGCCTGGGGCGTGGACATCCCCACCAATCGGGGTGGACGCATCCCCGACTTCGTCGAGTCGGCCGACGAGGGCGTGCTGCGTGGTTTCTACGTCTTCGGCGAGGACCCGGTGCTCTCGGAGCCCAACCAGGCCAAGGTCATCGCCAGCCTCGAGAAGCTGGAGTTCCTGGCAGTGCAGGAGATCTTCATGACCGAGACGGCCAAGCTGGCCGACGTGGTCCTGCCGGCCACGACCTTCGCCGAGAAGGACGGCACGTTCACCAACACCGAGCGGCGGGTGCAGCGGGTGCGCAAGGCTGTGGATCCGCCGGGCCAGGCCAAGCCGGACTGGGAGATCCTGTGCCTGGTCTCGACGGCCATGGGCCAGCCCCTCTCGTACCGCGACGCGGGCGAGGTCTTCGATGAGATGGCGAGCCTGACCCCGAGCTATGGCGGCATGAGCTACGAGCGCATCGATGAGGTCGGTCTCCAGTGGCCCTGCCCCACGCCCGATCATCCCGGCACGGGCTTCCTTCACGAGGGCACGTTCACCCGCGGGCTGGGCGCATTCCACGACATCAGCTTCCGTCCGGCGGCGGAGCTGCCCGACAAGCAGTACCCCTATATCCTCTCCACCGGCCGGACGCTCTACAACTACAACATCGGGAATATGACCCAGAAGGTGGGCGCCATCCGCCAGCGCCAGCGGCGCAACTTCGTGGAGCTGCACGAGGAGGACGCCGCCGAGCTGGGCGTGACCGATGGTGACGATGTCAGCGTCGCCACTCGGCGTGGAGAGGTGACGGTGCGGGCCAAGGTCGGGAAGCGCACCCGGCCCAGAGCGCTATGGATGCCCTTCCACTTCGT
Source organism: uncultured Anaerolineaceae bacterium (assembly GCA_964476955.1). Classification (GTDB taxonomy): domain Bacteria; phylum Chloroflexota; class Limnocylindria; order Limnocylindrales; family CSP1-4; genus JAFMJV01. Next base: position 1,206 of record CAYZDQ010000482.1, on the reverse strand, counting down.
GGACCAGCCCACCAACCGCATCACGAACGACGTCTATGATAACGTTACCCGAACGGCAGAGTACAAGGTCTGCGCCGCCCGCGTCATGAAGGTCGATGCTGTGCCTGAGCCCCTCGAGGCCGAGCTCGCTATGGAGGACAGCTCGTGAGTATCCAGGCCCCGCAGCTGCTCAAGGGTGGTCCGGTCGCGGCCGAGATCCGCGAGGGTGTAGCCGCTGATGTAGCCGCTTTCGAGCGCGAGTTCGGCTACGCGCCCGAGCTGGCCATCGTGGTCGTCGGTGCCGACGCGCCCTCGATGGTCTACCTCGAGCGGATCCTCAAGGGCTGCCAGAAGGTCGGCATCGGCGGCCGGCTGGTCGAGCTGGAGGGCGACTGCACCGAGACCGAGCTGGCCCGGGCCATCGGCGCCCTGGGCGCCGAGCGCGAGGTCGCCGGCATCATCGTGCAGCAGCCTCTGCCTGACTGCATCCCTCTGCGAGTCGTGCTCGACACGCTCGATCCGCGCAAGGACATCGACGGGATCCACCCGCTCAACGCGGGTCTGCTCGCGCTCGGCTACGAGGGCTACCTGCCGGCCACCGCCCACGCCTCGGTCGAGCTGCTCAAGCAGTCCGGCATCGAGCTCGAGGGCAAGCACGCCGCCGTGGTCGGCCGCTCCAACATCATCGGCAAGCCGGTCTCGCTGCTGCTGCAACGAGAGCACGCCACAGTGACCATGTGCCACTCGCGCACGCCCGACCTCGGGGCCGTGCTGCGGGAGGCCGACGTGGTGGTCGCGGCAGCCGGTCGCGCCGGCCTCGTCACCGGCGACATGCTCAAGCCTGGCGCCGTGGTCGTGGACGTGGGCATCAACGTCACCGAAGACGGGCTGGTCGGCGACGTCGACTTCGAGTCGGCCGTGCAGGTGGCCAGCGCCATCACGCCCGTGCCCGGTGGCGTGGGTCCGCTCACCAACGCCATCCTCCTGACCCATCTCATGCGCGCTGCGCGCGACCAGGCCAACCACCACATCGCCGTCGGTGCCCCCTCCGTCCGCACCAGCTAAACCACCACCGCAGTGGAGACCTGACATGCCCAGCCCTACCGACCTTGCCATCGCCCGGTCCGTCACGCCCCGACCCATCGACGACATCGCGGCCGAGCTCGGCCTGCGTCCCGACGAGATCGAGCGCTACGGCGCGACCAAGGCCAAGGTCACGCTCGAGGG
>CAYZDQ010000481.1:0-2809 GCA_964476955.1 uncultured Anaerolineaceae bacterium | reverse complement strand
GGAGGTGATGATCTACCAGGTCCGAGCTTCGTACGACGCCAAGCCCGGGCGCCGCAACCACATGAAGATGTACGGCGCTGATGTGGTCGCCAGCCCCAGCGACCGGACCCAGTACGGCCGCCGCGTCCGGGCGGAGACGCCGGACACGCCGGGCTCCCTCGGCATCGCCATCAGCGAGGGCGTCGAGGACGCGGCTACGCACGAGAACACGCGCTACTCGCTGGGTTCGGTGCTCAATCACGTGCTGCTGCATCAGACGGTCATCGGCCAGGAGGCCGTGGAGCAGATGGAGCTGGCCGGGGAAGACCCGGATGTCATCGTGGCCTGCGCCGGCGGCGGCTCGAACTTCGCCGGCCTGACCTTCCCCTTCGTGGGCAAGAAGCTGCGTGGCGAGGCCGACTACCGCTTCATCGCGGCGGAGCCTTCCGCGGCGCCCAGCCTGACTCGTGGCGTCTACGCCTACGACTTCGGCGACACCGGCCAGATGGCCCCGATCGTCAAGATGCACACGCTCGGCCACGACTTCGTGCCCGATCCCATCCACGCCGGGGGCCTGCGGTACCACGGCATGTCGCCGCAGGTTAGCCTGCTCAAGGACCAGGGCGTGATCGAAGCGCAGGCGGTCCCGCAGTCGAAGACCTTCGATGCCGCGCGGCTGTTCACGCAGAACGAGCTGGCACTGCCGGCACCCGAGCCGGCGCATGCCATCGCCGTCGTCATCGACGAGGTCGAGAAGGCCAAGGAAGCCGGCACGACCCCGACCATCCTCTTCCACATGTGCGGCCATGGCCACTTCGACGCGGCCTCGTACACACGCTATCTGGAGGGTGAGCTCGAGGACTACGAGCTGCCGGAGGAGCGCATCGAGCACGCTCTCGAGACGGTGCCGTCGGTCTGAGCGACAAGGAGCGGGAGCTCGTCCTCGGGCTCCCGCGCACCCGCATCATCGGCGATCGTCCCTGGAAGGGCATCGTCAGCGAGGGCATCGCTGGTCATCTCGACCTCATCGCCGCCGAAGGCGAGTACCGGCCCCGGGGCGAGGCCGAGGTCGACCCCGAGTGGCAGCAGGTCATCCCGTACCTGCTGATGCGCGACGGGGAGCGGCTGTTCCTCATGCAGCGTACGAAGGCCGGCGGTGACGCCCGCCTGCATGACCTCTACTCGCTGGGCATCGGTGGCCACCTCAACCCCGAGGCCGGTGGCGTGCTCGAGGGGCTCCGTCGCGAGTTCCACGAGGAGATGGTGGCCGACTGGGACCCGGATCCGCGGCTCGTGGGCCTGCTCAAGGACGACGACGTGCTGGTGGGCCAGGTCCACGTGGGCGTGGTCTTCGAGGCCGACGCCGCGGGGCGACCGCTGACGGTCCGCGAGACGGACAAGCTCAGCGGTCGCTTCGTCGCAGCGGACGAGGCGCTGCCGGTCTACGAGCAGATGGAGACCTGGAGCCAGTTCCTGTTCGACTGGGCCACCGGCCGACAGGTCGGTCCCGTGAGCCGGAGCTAGCCCACAGCGAGCCGGTGGGATAATGGGCCTGGAGGTGCACTCCATGGCACGTCGCCGCCCATCGCCGCTCGCGCTGCTCCGCTTCCTGCTGGTGCTTGCCGGCGCACTCAGCCTGCTGGCCGGCTCGGTCTCGGGCAGGGAGGCAGAGCGCGTCGTGGTCGTGCTGCCCACGAGCGGCGTCGTCGACCAGGTCATGGCCGAATACCTCCGCGGCGGCATCGAGCGGGCCGCGAGCGAGGGCGCGCGAGCGGTCGTCATCGAGCTGGACACGCCCGGTGGCTCGCTCGAGGCCACTCGCGAGATCGTGCAGTCGGAGCTCTCGGCCGAGGTGCCGGTGATGGTGTGGGTAGGACCGCCCGGAGCTCGTGCTGCCAGCGCCGGCACGTTCCTCACGCTCGCAGCGCACGTGGCCTCGATGGCGCCGGCCACCAATATCGGCGCGGCCACGCCCATCTCGTCCGACGGGCAGGACATCCCCGACGCTCTGGGCGAGAAGGTCATGAACGACACCATCGCCACCATCACCTCCATCGCGGAAGCACGCGGGCGCCCGGTCGACTGGGCCGTCAGCACCGTCGTGGATGCCGCCTCCTACACCGTCGACGAGGCCCTCCAGGCGGGCGCCATCGACATCAAGGCCGAGTCCATCGACGATCTGCTGGCGCAGGTCGACGGCATGGTCGTGGAGGTGGCCGGCGAGTCGGTCACGCTCGAGACCGCGGGTGCCTTCATCGACGAGCTGCGCATGAACCCCTTCCAGCAGTTCTTGCACCTGCTGAGCGACCCCAACATCGCCTTCATCCTCTTCACGCTCGGCTTCTACGGCATCTTCTTCGAGCTGCAGAACCCCAATTACGTCACCGGCATCCTCGGGGCCTTCGCGCTCATCCTCGCCTTCATCGGCTTCGGTAGCCTGCCGCTCAACGTCGCGGGCCTGCTGCTCATCGGCCTTGCCGTGGTCTTGTTCGTGCTCGAGCTGTCGGTGGCCAGCGGCGGACTCCTGACCATCGGCGGCCTGGTCGCCTTCGCCCTGGGGGCGTCTGCCCTGTACACGGAGCCGGGCGACCCGGTGGCGCCAGACGTCCGCGTGGCGCCGGAGGTCATCATCCTCATGACGGCCATGACCGGATTGGTGGTGGTGACCTTGCTCTACGTGGTCATGAAGCAACGACGGCAGCCGCAGACCGCGGTGGGCGTGTCACACATCGCACAGCCGCTGGTGCCACCGGGCACGGAGGCGGAGGTACGCAGCCCGCTGGGCCCCACGGGCACGGTGTTCGCCGTGGGTGAGAAGTGGACCGCACGC
>CAYZDQ010000480.1:0-2812 GCA_964476955.1 uncultured Anaerolineaceae bacterium | reverse complement strand
AGGGCGCCCAGGTGCTCATGGACAGCGGCATCGCACCGGCTCCGGGCGGCTGGCTGCCGACCGATCCCAAGACGCTCAACGTGGGCGACCGGCCCAACGTGTGGGCCCTGGGCGACGCCACCAACCTGCCCCTCTCCAAGGCCGGCTCGACCGCGCACTTCGAGGCTCCGGTCGTGGCTGAGCGCGTCTCCGCCCTGGTGCAGGACCGGGTGCCGCACGCGAAGGAGTCGATCTACACCGGCAAGGTGATGTGCTTCTTCGAGGTCGGCGACGGCAAGGGCACGCTGCTGCGCTTCGACTACGAGAACCCGCCCAAGCCGCCCGAGCCGACCAAGCCGCCCGAGCCGCCCAAGCCGCCCAAGCCGAGCCGGCTCTGGCACGTGGGCAAGCTCTTCTTCAACAAGACCTACTACCGCATCGTGCCCAAGGGCCGCGGCGGCACTATCGAGAAGCGTCTCTAGGACCGGCTCCCTCCCCCGTCCTCTCCACTCACGGACCCCGCCGACTGCCCGGCGAGGTCCGTCTCTGTTCGCTGGCGGTGAGTCACTCGGTCGGACGTCGCCGAGCGCAAGAACTATCCGTCGCGATCGGTGGCGATCAGGAGTTCGCTCTGGCGGAACGTGTCTGGAGCGGAGGGTCCTCCGTGGCAGGCCAGTCCTCCGCCTGGTCCTGCTGGACAGCCGCGCGAGCGTGGCCGCGCGACTCGGCCACGAGGACACCGAGGATCTCGCGCCAGCGGTCGTAGACGAAGTGGTGCCCCTCGTGCGGGAAGAAGGTGGCGACCGCGTCGGCGATGTTGCGCTCGAGATAGCGACCCATGCCCACGGGCACGACCTGATCCTGGGCGCCGTGCCAGATTCGGACCGGCACGGTCACGCCGCCAAGGGGGAAGCCAAAGGGCCGCGCCAGGCAGAGTGCCTCGTCGTAGACACCGCCGGTGCCCTGGCGGTACATCTCGGAAGCGTTCCTGATCATCACCGCTCGCAGCTCGGGGTCGCCCATGATCTCGCGATCGGCCTCGACCATGCCGCTGATGGCCTCGTCGAGCTGCTTGTGGGGGTCGGCCCTCTGCAGGCGGGACCACTGCCACATGGCCAGCTTGATGACCCACGGTGCGTGATCGGCGGTACGTGACATGGCTCGGTGCCGCGGCCACGTGTAGCCGGTCGAGCCCTCCACGCCGGACAGCGGCGCCGGTGCGCTGATGAGCCCCACCACGCTGAAGCGCTCAGGCATCTGCCAGGCACAGGCCAGGGCGTATGGCCCACCGCCCGACCACGCCACGACCGAGCAGCGCTCGACTCCGAGGATCTCCAGCAGCTCGGCCACGTCTTGCGGGAAGTCCGTCACACGCCGGCCCGGCTGACGGGTGGAGAGGCCGATGCCAGGCCGATCGACGGCGATGACGCGGGCGCCCAGCTCCCCGGCGATGTCGTCGTCGGGATGACGCACGACGCGGGACGAGCCGAAGCCGTGAAAGAACAGCACGGGCGTCCCCTCGGGATCGCCGAAGTCGTCGAAGCCGAGCTGGCGACCGTCCGAAAGGGTGATGCGCCGTGACTGGGGACCGAGCTCCACCAGCGACTCGCGGAACCTGGCCATGCGTCGAGCCCGCCGAATCACACGGACGTGACGCGGTCCTCGACGAGTGCGACGGTTGCCGTTGGGGCGATCATCCATTGGGGCGAATCATGCCACGGGCCACGTCAGCGGAGCGAGGTGATCAACCCGGTCCATCCCGCCGAGCCGCCGCAGGAGCGTGTCGGCGGGCAGGGAGAGCAGCGTCGATCAGGCCAGGTCGAAGCGGTCGGCGTTCATGACCTTGGCCCAGGCCGCGACGAAGTCATTCACGAACTTCTCCGCGTTGTCGTCCTGGGCATAGACCTCTGCGTAGGCCCGCAGCATCGAGTTGGAGCCGAAGACCAGGTCAACCCGCGTCGCCGTCCATCGGAGGTCGTCGGTCTTTCGGTCGCGGATCTCGTAGAGGTTGCTGCCTGCCGGCTGCCACCGGTAGGCCATGTCGGTGAGGTTGACGAAGAAGTCGCTGGTCAACGCGCCTACGCGATCGGTGAACACTCCGTGCGTGGTGCCGGCGTGGTTGGTGCCGAGCACGCGCATGCCGCCGATCAGCACCGTCATCTCCGGCGCGGTCAGGCCCAGCAGCTGGGTGCGGTCGAGTAGCAGTTCCTCGGGGCTGACGACGTACTCCTGCTTGAGCCAGTTGCGGTAGCCGTCGGCCAGCGGCTCCATGACCTCGAACGAGGCGACGTCGGTCATCTCGTCGGTCGCGTCGCCGCGACCCGGAGCGAAGGGCACGCTGATGTCGTAGCCTGCCTCCGAGGCCGCCTGCTCGACACCGAGAGCCCCGGCCAGCACGATCACGTCCGCGAGGCTGGCACCGCTCTCGGCGGCGATTGGCTCCAGCACAGCCAGGACCTTGGCCAGGCGCTCGGGTTCGTTGCCGGCCCAGTCCTTCTGCGGAGCCAGGCGGATGCGCGCGCCGTTGGCGCCGCCCCGGAGGTCCGACCCGCGGAAGGTGCGCGCGCTGTCCCACGCGGTCGAGACCATCTCGGAGATGGCGAGGCCACTCGCGGCGATGCTCGCCTTGACCGCCTCGACGTCGTAGTCGGTCGCACCCCCCGGGATCGGATCCTGCCAGATGAGGTCCTCGTCGGGGACCTCGGGTCCGATGTAGCGCGACTTCGGTCCCATGTCGCGATGGGTCAGCTTGAACCAAGCGCGCGCGAACGCGTCGTTGAAGCCCGCTGGGTCGCCGCGGAAACGCTCCAGGATCGCGCGGTAGATGGGGTCC
>CAYZDQ010000479.1:0-2813 GCA_964476955.1 uncultured Anaerolineaceae bacterium | reverse complement strand
TTCCTGGCTGGGCTGCTCGTCTTCGGCGCTGGCATGGGTCTCGCCGGCACACCGGCCACCACGGCCATCACGGCGTCACTGCCGATGGACAAGCAGGGCGTGGCCTCAGCGGTGAACGACACCGGTCGAGAGGTCGGCAGCGCGTTCGGCATCGCCATCCTGGGCAGCCTCCTGAACCAGGGCTATCGCGACGGCATGGCCGACGCCATCGAGGGTCTCCCCGAGCAGGTCGCCGAGGGTGTGCTCTCTTCGATCGCCTTCACGGCCTCTCCGCTCGTGGTGATGATGGGCGACGCCGGTGAAGTGCTGGTCCAGCAGGCGATCGACGCGTTCGTCTCCGGCGTGGGCCAGGCGGTCCTGGTGGGTTCGATCATCCTCATCGTGACCGCTGTTGTCGTGGCCGTCATCGCACCCCATGACATGTCAGTGGCCACGGTGAAGGAGGAGACGGAAGTGGAGTAGCCCCGGCGCGGCCCGGGCTTGGGCGCCGCCGGGGTCAGTCGGGCTGGATGCCGGCCTCGATGAGCATCTGCGGGATCTGCGTTGGTGACTCAGCCACGCGGATGCCAGCCGCTTCGAGCGCGGCGATCTTGCCCTCGGCGGTGCCGCCCGAGCCGCTGATGATGGCGCCGGCGTGGCCCATGCGACGGCCTGGCGGCGCGGTGCGGCCGGCGATGAACGAGACCATCGGCGTATCAGGCATGTTGGCCGCCTTCCACTCGGCGGCCGCCTCCTCGGCACCGCCGCCGATCTCGCCGATGAGCACGACCGCGTCGGTATCGGGGTCGTCCGCGAAGAGCTCGAGCATGGAGATGAAGTCCGAGCCGTTGACCGGGTCACCACCGATGCCCACGCAGGTGGACTGGCCGATGTTCGTGTCCGTCATGGCCTGCACGACCTCGTAGGTCAGCGTGCCCGAGCGCGAGACGAGCCCGACGCGACCCGGCCGGTGGATGGACCCCGGGATGATGCCGACCTTGGCCTCACCCGGCGTCGTGGCGCCGGGGCAGTTGGGCCCGACCAGGCGCGCGCCACGCGCCTCGACCTCTGCCACTACCGGGATCATGTCCAGCGCGGGGATGTGCTCGGTGATGGCGAAGACCGTCTCGATGCCGGCGTCGACCGCCTCCATGATGGCGTCGGGCGCGGCGAAGGCCGGCACGAAGATGACCGAGGCATTGGCGCCGGTGGCCTCGACCGCCTGGGAGCAGGTGTCATACACGGGCACGGCCCCATCGAGCGCGGTCTGGCCGCCCTTCTTCGGCGTCACGCCACCGACGACGTTGGTGCCGTAGGCCAGCATCTGGCCGGCGTGGAAGCCACCCTCGCGACCGGTGATGCCCTGGACGAGGAGGCGCGTGTCGCGGTTGACGAGGATGCTCATGCGGCACCCCCGGCCAGCTCGACCGCCTTCTCGACCGCGTCATCGAGCGACTCTGCAGTGACGATGTCGGCGCCCGAGTCCGCGAGGATCTGCGCGGCGATGTCTGCGTTGGTGCCCACGATGCGCACGACCATGGGCACCGAGCGGGTCTGCTTCTCACGGGCTTCGACCAGGCCGCGCGCGACCTCGTCACCACGGGCGATGCCGCCGAAGATGTTCACGAGGATGGCCTTCACGTGCTGGTCGCTGAGGATGAGGCGCATGGCTTCGGCGACCTTGTCGCTGCGCGCGCCACCGCCGATGTCGAGGAAGTTCGCGGGTTCGCCACCGGAACGCTTGACGAGGTCCATGGTGGTCATGGCCAGGCCGGCGCCGTTGACCATGCAGCCGATGTTGCCGTCGAGCCGGATGAAGGAGAGTCCCGCCTCACGCGCCTCGATGTCCGCGGGGTCCTCCTCGTCGAGGTCGCGCATCTCCTCGTGTCCGGGGTGCCGACCCAGGGCCGAGTCGTCGAGGGTGATCTTGGCGTCGAGCAGTTGCAGCACATCGACAGGGCCGTCCGGACCCTCTTCGCGCACGACCGCGAGCGGGTTGATCTCGACGAGATCCGCATCCTCATCGATCGCCACCCTGACCAGGCCGGCGCAGATGGCCGCTGCCTCCTTGAGGTTGCCACCGAGGCCGAGACGGAAGGCCATCTCGCGTGCCTGGAACGGCTGCAGCCCGAGCTGCGGGTGGGCGTGGACCTTGACGATCGCGTCAGGGTCCTCCTCCGCCAGCGTCTCGATCTCGACGCCGCCTTCCGCGGAGCCCATGAGCATGATGCGCTGCTCGGTGCGGTCGAGGACCGCTGCGAGGTAGAGCTCACGCTGGATGTCAGCGCCCGGGGCCACGAGCACGCGGCGGACGGTGATGCCCTTGATGTCCATGCCCAGGATGGCCTCGGCGTGGGCCTGGGCTTCCTCGGCCGAGCGGGCCAGCTTCACGCCGCCGGCTTTGCCGCGGCCACCAACGAGCACCTGCGCCTTGACCACGACAGCGGTGGCTCCGTCATCGAGGTAGGCAGCAGCCTGTTCGCGAGCTTCGGCCGGGGTCGAGGCCACCGCATAGGGTGGAACGGGCAGTCCGGCGCGTGAGAGGAGGGTCTTGGCCTGGAATTCTTGCAGTTTCACAGTCGAGATTCAGCATAGCGTGGCGCCACCGGCACCGTGAGGGCGGCTCGGTGGCGCATGCGTCGCGAATCGGTCACCACCATGCGGTACATTCATTCGCACCGCCCGACGACGGGCCGATATCGCATGGACTCGAGGGGACGCTCAGGAGATGATGCTCGCGCCCACGCCGACCCCAGGCCGCCGCTCATGACCGCCTCTCCGCAGGTCGAGCAGGGCCGTCGCGTCGACCCCGAGCCGCGACCGGCGACCAAGCC
>CAYZDQ010000478.1:0-2816 GCA_964476955.1 uncultured Anaerolineaceae bacterium | reverse complement strand
GATCACGCTGTTGTTGGGCACGATGTCGCCTTCGCCGTGGACGATCCTTGCCAGCACACCACTCGCGGTCGCCTCCAGCTCGACGGCGGCCTTGTCGGTCTCGACCTCGACGATGGCCTGACCCTCCGTGACCGTGTCGCCCTCGGACACGAGCCAGGAGACGATCTCGCCCTCCTCCTGGTTCATGCCCAGCTTGGGCAATGGGAAGTACGTGGCCATGGGTGCTCGACCTCCTTTGCCTCAGCGGCCCATGGCTGCGAGGACGGCTTCCTTGATGCGGGCCTCGTCGGGGATGACGAGCGCCTCCAGCGAGCGGTTGTAGGGCATGGGCACGTCCAGTCCGGCTACCACGCGTGGCGGTGCCGTGAGCAGACCGAAGGCACGCTCGGCCACCTGCGAGACGATCTCGCCACCGATGTTGCTGCGGCGGTTGGACTCATGGACTACGACCAGCCGCCCGGTCTTCTCCAGCGAGGCGAGCACGGTGTCGTAGTCGAAGGGGTAGATCGTGCGCGGGTCGATGACCTCGAACTCCACGCCCTCCGCACTCAGCGCCTCGGCCGTGGCCATGGCCTTGTGGCGCATGATACTGATGGCTACGACGGTGACGTCGCTGCCTTCACGCACCACGTCGGCGACACCGAAGGGGATGGTGTATTCATCGACCGGTGCCTGACCCTTGATCTCGTAGCCACGCTTGTGCTCGAAGAAGAGCACCGGGTCGTCGCTGCGGATAGCCGTGCGCAACAGGCCCTTGACGTCGGCCGGCGTCGAAGGCATCACCACCTGCAGGCCGGGCACGGCGCTGAACCAGTTCTCGAACGACTGGCTGTGCTGCGCCGCCTGACCACCGCCGGCGCCGACCGGAGCGCGGATGACCAAAGGCACGCTGATGGCGCCGCCGAACATGTAGCGGATCTTGGCGATCTGGTTGACCAGTTGGTCCATGCCGATGGTGATCCAGTCGCTGAAAAGGATCTCGGCGATAGGTCGCAAGCCCGTGGCCGCCGCACCCAGTGAACTGCCCACGATGGCGGCCTCGCTGATGGGCGTGTCCAACACGCGGCCAGCGCCGAACTCGTCGTAGAGGCTCTTGGTCACGCCGAAGGGATTGCCGCGGACGCCGACGTCGCAGCCGAGGATGATGACCGTGGAGCCGCGCTGCATCTCCTCCCGCAGCGTCTCGTTGATGGCACGCTTGACATTCATGCGGCGCGTCTGGGGCTCCGCGCCAGCCGCGGTGGTCATCGTCCGATCCTCTGCTGGACCATGAACTCGTCCGAGTAGAGGCCGTCGTAGAGCGTTTCGAGCTCCGGCTCCGGTGCTGCCTTGGCGAATTCGATGGCGTCCTCGACACGCGCCAGGGCGGTCTCGTCGGCCTCGCCGAGCCAGGCCTTGTCGACCACGCCGGAATCCAGCAGGAAGCTACCGAGGCGGTCGATGGGATCGAACCTCTCCCACTGCTCGTTGCACTCGAGATCGCGATAAGCCTCGTCATCGGCCACGAAATGCCCGATGTAGCGGTAGAAGCGGGCTTCGATGAGGGTCGGTCCGCCGCCGTTGCGTGCCCGATCGGCCGCCTCAGCGACGGCATCGTGGACGGCGATGGCGTTGAAGCCATCGACGGTGACACCGGGGATGCCGTAGCCCAGGGCGCGGTCGGCCACCGAGGGGTTGCGCACGGCCTGCTCGTAGGGCATGGAGATGGCCCACTGGTTGTTCTCGCAGAGGAAGATGACCGGCAGATCCCAGGCTGCGGCGAGGTTGATCGACTCGTGCCACACGCCCTGGTTGGTGGCGCCGTCGCCGTGGAAGCAGACCGTCACGAAGTCCTGGCCCAGCGTCTTGGCCGTGAGCGCGGCACCAACCGCGATGGGCATGGCCGAGCCGACGATGCCGGTCGCGCCGAGCATGCCCATGTCCACCGCGGCGATGTGCATCGAGCCGCCCTTGCCCTTGTTGTAGCCGGGGGCTCGTCCCATCAGCTCCGCCATCATGCGTCGTGGGTCGCCGCCCTTGGCGATGGTGTGGCCGTGACCCCGGTGGGTGCTGGTGATGTAGTCGCTCCCGCGCAAGGCAGCGCACGCGCCCACCGCGATCGCCTCCGCGCAGACGTAGGCGTGGGCCAGGCCGTAAATGTAGTCCTGCTTCCACAGCTCCTTGACCGCCGTGTCGAACTCGCGGATGAGGCGCATGCGCCCGTACATCTCGCGCAGGTCGGCCGGCTCGAGCGTCTCTGACATGACCAGCGGCGTGAGCGTGTCGCGCTCGAAAGCGGCGACGGCGTCGCAGTTCTCCTCGGCTGTGATGCGGTGCCTCATGTGCGCCTCCCGTCCTCGCCGTTCCGCCTAGGGCCGCAGCTCGATGGTCTCGCCCGGCTCCGGCGCGACGACCGAGGGCTGCCACTCGCCGGCAGCCGTGTGCGCCTCCATGAGTTTCAGGAAGGTCTGGACATCCGGGTGGCTGGGCCACTGGTAGTGGCTGGCGATGACGTGCTTCAAGCCCAGCCACTGGCTGGCCATGACCGCCTCCTGCACCGTGACCTCACCACCGCGATAGACCTCGAAGTGGGGCAGCGAGTCCTCCGGCAGGGCCACGACCATGAGTCCGTGGGTCGGCCGGTACAGCTCGCCCCAGAGTCGGAAGTCGTACGAAAGCGCCGAGTCGCCCTGGTGGTAGAGGCGGATGCCCGGACCGGCATCCACGACGAATCCCATGGCCGGACCCGAGAGCAGCTCCCCCGTCGGCGTCACCGCGAAGCTCCAGTGGTGGCTCTCGACGGGATGCACCGGCACGCCGGCCACTTCCATGGGGAT
>CAYZDQ010000477.1:0-2819 GCA_964476955.1 uncultured Anaerolineaceae bacterium | reverse complement strand
GCCCCGGCTCCCGCGGGGAGCTAGGTGTAGTCCTGGGGAGCGCGACTCCCTACCGAACGGTCACGAAGCGGTCAGGCAGCGAGCCGGGCGCTTCGTCGTCCGTGCACGGGCCACCGTTGGCCCACGCGGACGGCTAGCGGCCGGGAGCGCGTACCACCAGCCCTTCCAGCAGCCGCTCTGTAGCCAGGGCCACCTCGTCCACGGCTGCCTCGAAGACCTCCGCGTTGGCACGAGAAGGCTGGCGGTAGCCGCTCAGCTTGCGCACGTACTGGAGCGCGGCCGCGCGCACGTCGGCATCGGTGACCGGCTCGGTGGACCCCCGTAGCGTCTTGATCGATCGGGACATGACTGGGCATGGTACCGACACAGGACCTCGGTGCACCAGCCCCGGGCAGGATGCGGGGCCGGCCGCTAGACTCGGACGCAGACCACATCGGAGCGGGGTCCCTCTCAACGGGAGGTGTGCCCAGATCCCGTCCGGCCGTGTCGAAGTCGTCGCACGACCAGATAGGAGCCACCGCCCCGCATGAGCCGAGTGCTGCTTGGCCTGTTCAGCCTCATCCTTCTCGTGACCCTCTCCGGCTGTGCCGACATGGCTGCCGGTGCCCAGGGGGGCTCGGACGACGGTGCCGACAAGGTGGCGGTGGTGGAGCCCAAGCCGAGCCCGACCAAACCCCCGATCCGCGTGGCCGACCTGCTCGGCAGCGATGGCCGCCTGACCGTGCTCATCCTTGGCAGCGACCACCGCGAGGGCGTGATCGGCGCCCGCACCGACGCCATGATCGTGGCCACCGTCAACCCCGTGACCGGCCGCGTGGCCATGGTCAGCCTGCCGCGAGACACGGTCAACGTGCCCATCGCTCCCGGTGTCACCTATCCCGGCCGCATCAACTCGCTGTTCTGGGACTACGAGCGTGAGACGGGCAAGACGCAGAAGGCTCTGAAGAAGGTCAAGCGCGATCTCTCGTACGCCTTCGGCACCGAGATCGACTACTACGCCATGGTCGAGTTCGACGGCCTCACCCGCCTCATCAACAGCATCGGCGGCATCAAGGTCAGGCTCAAGGAATCGCTCGTCGATCCCACCATGCACATCGGCACAAAGGGGCTGAAGCTCAAGAAGGGCAAGCGCAAGCTCGACGGCAAGCGAGCCCTCGCGTTCACCCGCTCACGCCACAGCGACACCGACTACGACCGCTCGCGCCGCCAGCACCAGGTGCTGACCGCGGCCGCTACCAAGGTCCGCAATCGCGGCGCAGACCCGCTGGCCAACCTCGTGGCGGTGGCTCGCAAGAAGGTCATCACGGACATGCCCCTTCGTGGCGCACCGGCCATGCTGGAGCTGGCTCTGAAGGCGGACCTCGACGCGGTCAAGTCGATCGTGCTGGAGCCTGGCCGCTTCGCTCGTCAGCTGCCCGGCACGTACACCATCACGTTGCGCGTGCTGGAAGTCCAGAAGATGTTCGACAAGCAGTTCAAGCCGGTCGGCTAGCGGTCTCGGGCGGCAATGGAGAGGCCGCCGGTCTCAGTGACCGACGGCCTCGCACAAGGGGGTTGGTGGTAGCGGGCGTCGCGCCCGCGATGGGTTACGCCTCTGCTGGCTCCTCTTCCTTGCGGGCAGCGCCGCCGACCCAGATGAGGCCACCGCCGACGATGATGAAGCCGAGGCCCATGAGTGCGGTCACAGCGATCACGCCGAGCGCGAGCTGGAGGCTCGAGGCCGTGGTGGCGCCGACGCCGAGCTGGGCGAAGAGGCCATGCACGGTGCCGTTCCAGGTCTGGCTTCGGGCCGGGCCGTCGAGCGGGTGCAGGCGGTTGAAGCCGGTCCAGTAGCGCTCAGCGACCGGAACCTCGTAGGTGCCGGGGTTGAACACGGCGTCCTCGCCGACCGTGGCCGGATCCCACTCGCCGCCGTAGTACTGCTGGGCGTCCGCGGCGATCTCGCCGTCGCGGTTGCCGTCCCACTCGACCGTCTCGGTCAGGACCACCGTCTGGGTGCCGTGCAGCGTGTGCTGGGCGATGGTGGCCATCTGGTACATGTACTCGGTGCCGGTGTTGACCAGCGGGTCGTTGGAGTCGAGCTCGCCATCGACGATGGGCCAACCCCAGGTGTCGCCGAGGAGCGCCAGGATCGCGTCGGCGCCCTCGGTGGTGCCGCGGTCCACGAGCTGACCCTCGTCGTTGTAGGAGAGGGTGACGTTCTGCGCCTCGCTGAAGCCGTCGAGCGCAGCGGCGCCATCCTGATACCTGAGATAGGCGTAGCCGGAGGCGCCGAGTCCGACGATTCCGACGATGATCATGATCACGCCAAGGATGCGCAGTCGTGATGCCATGGGTGGGGGGCTCCCTTCTTGATCGACCGTCCATTCTTGGGCTGACGGCCGGATGTCCCGGACTCCGGCGATCCCCACCGATCGGTGGGGATGGGCCGGTTCTCTCGCTATCTGTTACCGGCATCATGTCCAATATCGACGGAGTGGAGCCGTGCCATTCGGCCCCATCTGGCAGGACCGCTAGACAGTCAGACTCAGGGCACCTTGACACCTGAGAGGCGTGGGGACCTGGGCTGGAGGTAGTCAGAGGGTGGCAGAAGCAGGCACGATCGAGTGCCCGGCACGATCACATGGTGTGGGCTATGTCGAGGCCAGGCTCCGGGGTTGCTTCTACCTGACGACCTTGCCGTAGAAGTTCATCACGAGCTGCACCTTGCGGCTGCCAGAGCGGGCCACGCCCACGCCGGCACTCTTGAAGTCCGGGTCCTTCACCTGGCGCCAGTGCCAGCCACCCCAGGACTTCTCCGCCTGCCACATGCGGATGAT
>CAYZDQ010000476.1:0-2823 GCA_964476955.1 uncultured Anaerolineaceae bacterium | reverse complement strand
GTCGAATGCAACGACCTGATCACCGCCATCATCGAAGGCTCTGACGTCTCCCCGGACTTCGGGGACGGCTACCAGATCTCGAAGATCGCAGCAGCCATCCAGCAGTCCGCCCAGAGCGGGCAGTGGGTGGACATCTCCCCTCTGGGGGCCTGAGTGACCGACCTCGCGGCCAACATGCGCGGCATCTGCAAGTCGTTCAGCGGTGCGCGCGTGCTTGAGTCGGTGGATTTCGAGCTCCGTGAGGGCGAGATCCACGCGCTCGTCGGCGGCAATGGCGCCGGCAAGTCGACCCTCATGAAGATCCTCGTCGGCGTCTACACGCTCGACGAGGGCACCTTCGAGGTCGATGGTCGCGAGGTCCACTTCCACTCCAGTCACGACGCCCGGGATGCAGGCGTGGGCATGGTCTTCCAGGAGTTCAGCCTCATCCCGCAGCTCACGGTCGCCCAGAACATCTTCCTCACGCGCGAGCCCACCAGCGGCGGGCTCATCAGCGACGCCGAGATGGTCCGTCGGTCGAGGGAGATCTTCGAGACGATGAAGGTCGACATCGACCCACGCAAGGCGATCGAGGACCTGCCCACGGCCTACTGGCAGCTGACCGAGATCGCCAAGGCGCTATCCCAGGATGCCCGGGTGCTCATCTTCGACGAGCCCACCACGGCCCTGGCCAAGACCGAGACGCAGGACCTGTTCGAGCTCATGCGTCGGCTCCAGGACCAGGGCATCTCCATCGTCTACATCTCGCACCGGATGGAGGAGGTCTTCGAGATCTGCGATCGCATCACCGTGCTGCGCGACGGGCAGATCGCCATGACGCGGGACGTCGCCGACCTGACCATGGCCGATGTCATCGGCGCCATCGTGGGCCGGACCATGGAGAACGCCATGGAGTGGCAGGAGCGCGAGGTCGGCGATGAGGTCGTGCTCGAGGCCCGCAAGCTCAATGCCGGCGATCGGCTGCGGGACGTCGACCTCTACCTGCGACGAGGCGAGGTACTCGGTCTGGCCGGCCTCATGGGCAGCGGCCGCACCGAGCTGGCACGAGCGTTGTTCGGCATCGACCATGTCGATTCCGGCGACGTACTGCTCAACGGCAAGAAACGGTCCGTCAGGAGCCCGGGCTCGGCCATCGACGCAGGCATCGCGCTGATCCCCGAGGACCGCCGGGTGCAGGGCCTGGTCCTCGACCACGGCATCCGCGAGAACATCGTGTTGCCCCTGCTCGAGCGCATCAGCCGGGCCGGCTTCGTCGACGACGGCAAGGGCGACGACAGCTCCAGGGAGGCAGTGAGTCGGCTGGACATCGTCGCGCGCTCGATCAAGCAGGCGGTGAAGGAGCTCTCGGGCGGCAACCAGCAGAAGGTCGTCATCGCCAAGTGGCTGGGCATGGATCCGCAGATCCTGATCATGGACGAGCCTACCGCCGGCGTCGACATCGGCACCAAGGTGGAGATCGTGAGGATCATCCGCGAGTTCGCGGACCATGGCGGCAGCGTGATCATGATCTCGTCCGAGCTGCCAGAGCTGCTCGCGGTCAGCGATCGCCTGCTCATCCTGCGCGATGGCCATGTCGAGTCCGAGATCGACCGACGTGAGATCAAACGTGAGGAAGAGCTCCATCACGCAGTCCAAGGGATGAACGCATGACCACCAGGATCGCCGAAGCTGCCCGCGCCTTCGACTGGCGCCAGAACATCATCTACATCGGCTTCGTGCTGGTCTTCCTGTTCTTCGCGGTCACCCTCGAGGACCGTGGCTTCCTCACCGACCGGAACCTCACCAACGTCATCCGACAGACCGCGACGATCACGGTCATGGCAGTCGCGATGACCTTTGTCATCGGCGCTGCGCAGATCGACCTCTCAGTCGGCTCGGTCGTCGGTCTGGCTTCGGTCACCACGGCCATGGCCATCTCCCAGTTCGGCGTGCCCGTCGGGATCGCCGTCGGCCTGACCACGGGCCTGATCGTGGGCGCGGTGAACGGCGTGCTCGTGGCCTACGTGGCCATCCCCAGCTTCCTCGTCACGCTGGGCATGTTGGGCATCGCCCATGGCAGTGCCATGTGGATCACCGACACGGCCCCGCAGCCGATCCGCGACGACACCTTCAACAACCTCTTCGGCTCGGGCGACGTCGGGCCGATCCCGTCGCTCGTCTTCTGGACCATCGTGGCCGTGGTCATCGGCCACATCATGCTCAAGAAGACAGGGTATGGGCGACGCGTGCTCGCGACCGGCGGCAACCCCGTGGCCGCGCGCTTCAGCGGCGTGGACACCAAGAAGACCACCTTCGCCGTGCTCACCGTCATGGGCGTGGTGGCGGCCTTCGCCGGGATGCTCCTGGCCGGTCGGTTGCACTCGGGCCGCTACACCTTCGGTGAGGGCTTCGAGCTCTCGGTGATCGCGGCCGTGATCCTCGGCGGCACCAGCCTCTTCGGCGGGCGCGCGACCGTCATCGGCAGCGTCCTGGGCTCGCTGATGATCGGCCTCATCAACAACGGATTGACGCTCATGGGCATGGAGTCCAGCCAGCAACAGATCGTGCGCGGCGCGATCATCATCCTCGCAGTCGCGCTCGCACGCCGTTAGCACGAAAGGGGGGCTATCCGGCGAGTCCCGAGTTCCACCTATCCAGAGACCAACGAAGGGAGTTGTGTGCGATGCGATTGAGCTATCAGACCATCACGTGGGGAGGCGTGATCGGCCATCCGGTCGGCGTGACCAGCATCAAGGATCTGTTCTACGTGGCCAATGGCTCGACCGAGCAGGCCCTGCAGGACGTGGCCGCGGCCGGCTATGAAGGCGTCGAGATCTTCGACGG
>CAYZDQ010000475.1:2112-2823 GCA_964476955.1 uncultured Anaerolineaceae bacterium | reverse complement strand
TGCTCCAGCGACTCCTCGAGTCGGTAGATCGGGATGGTGATGCCCTTGACGATGCCGAGCAGGTCCGTGAACTGCAGCTCGACGAACCGGATGTCGCGGTCCTTGGCGGCCTGGATCTTGTCGAGCGGATCGTTCGACGCTACTTCGATGACCAACGGTCTCTCCTCTTGCGGCCGTGCGCTGGGCCCCTGATCTCAGAGATGGGCACACAGTGAGGCGGCGCGGCCGATTCCGAGAGTAGACAAGGCCTCGGCGAAATAGGTTTCCGCCCGGTTACGCATGGGGGCCAGTCCCCGGACGAATCGCGGACCGGCGCCTGCAACCGCCCCCGCGGTGCCATGAGCGGGGTGAGTCATCCCATGTCTCAACTCGACCGGTCCGACGCGTTTCCTGCAGGTTCGAGCCTCCCGGTGTTTCGGCCTGACGACACCAGCCATGGGGCGGCTCGATCCTGCAACTTCAGCGGTCAGCATGTCGGGTTGAGCCCTGGGGCGACTCAGCGACAGCTGCCCAGGGATCGAATGTCTGGTTCAGCCGGCTCCGGCGGCCTCGTCAAGGCAGATCTCGTTCTCGCCGAGGACCGGGTCGGGGTAGGGCACGACGGCGACTTCGGCGACCCCGGGGTGGAAGGCGAGGACGTTCTCGACCTCGGCGCTGAACACCTTGTAGCCGCCGCGGTTGATCATGTCCTTCAGGCGGTCGTGGATGAAC
>CAYZDQ010000475.1:0-2102 GCA_964476955.1 uncultured Anaerolineaceae bacterium | reverse complement strand
TCCTGGACGATGAGGTTGGTCTCAGCGCCGCAGAGCGTGTTGCCCTCCAGCGTCGGCCGTGCTTCGACGCCGATGGACATGCCGAAGTTGGCGCCCTCGACCGTGTTGCCGGTGACGGACGGGTCCCCATCGGTGATCACGATGCCGGTGTTCCCTCCGCGGACGGCGTTCTCCTCGATAGCTCCAGTCAACCAGCTGTCCCAGTAGATACCTACATCGTTGTCGGTGAGGTCGTTGCCCTCGACCGTCGCCACGGCCCCCCCTTCAACGTGGATGCCGATGCCGTAGTCGGCGACCGCGTTCCCGACGATGAGGGCACTGCTGCCACCTTCGACGAAGATCGCTGACTCGCCGGACCGCGTGTCGCGAAGGACGTTGTCCCGCACGGTCATCGAGGTGCTCTCGCCGATGCGGATGGTCCCGGCGCTCAGGTCGTTGCCTTCGATGATGCCTGTGAGATCTGCGTCGGGGTGGATGAAGGTCTCTTCGAGGAACGTGTTCCCGCGCAGGATGGCGTCGCCCGGGCCATCCATCGCCACGCCGCCGGCGGTGATCGTGTTGCCCTCGATCGTGGGCGACGACTCACCGCTGTAGAACCAGCCGGTCCAGGAGCTGTTCCGAAGGACCGGGCTCGATCCATTCTCGAACACGAGCGCCATGAAGTCTGGAACCACACCATCCCCCGAGGTCTGAGCCTCGGGATCGAGGACGACCGAGAGTTCGGCGAGCTCTGGTGCGCCTCCCATCGCATAGATCCCGCAGCCCGGGAGTGGACCCCGGATGGTGAAACCACGCAGGATGGCGTCGGATCCCTCGAGGACGACCGGGACCGAGCACAGGTCCTCTTCCTCACCTTCCCCCCAGGGGTCATACACCGGGCCGTCTTCAGGGAACTCCACCACGATCTCTTCGCGCGGGCCGTCGCCGGCGAGCGTGATGTCCTTGTCGATCAGCAGGTACTCGGTGTAGGTGCCGGGTGCGACGATGATGGTGTCACCATCCTCGGCCGCAGCCAGGGCGTCGTTGATGGTCGTGTAGTCGCCGCTGCCGTCGGCGGCGACACGATGGGTGGGGCCATCTGCCCCGGGCACGGGGTCGAGCTCGCCGGCCCCCTGTGGGACCACGAGTGTCGCCACGAGCGCGAGCGCAGCCACGCTGGCGGCCACTGTCGTTGCACTGAACATGAGTCGGTTCCTCCGGTCGTGGGATGGGTCACTCTGGCCGGGGGCGACGACGCTACCGGTCGCGTCGCGTCCACGACCGAACCACCACTGCAGCCACCGGTGATGCTGCTGAGGGGCCTGTTCGGCTCGCGCCAGGGCGGCGGCCAGGCTGCCGTGCGGCGGATCAGCCACACGGTCTTCCAGCCATCCACTGACGATGCGTTCGAGCTCACTGTGGGTGTTCATGGCGCGCGCTCCGATGCGCCGTGGCCGACGGGCGTGCGTGCGTCGGCCTCAAGGGCGGCACGCAGCGAGGCCATGGCTCGGTGGTGACGTGAGTGGGCTGTGCCCTCGGGGATGCCGAGCACGTCAGACACTTCGGGCAAGGACAGGCCCACGTAGTGATGGAGGACCAGTACCGCGCGCTGGTCCACCGGAAGGCGACGGAAGCCACGCTCGAGCTGATCGCGATAGACGACACCGGTGATGGCCTCGGCCGCGCCGGGATCCTCATCGAGGTCGCCCTCGAGAACCGGCAGCAGGCGCTTTCGCTTGCGCACCTCGGCATAGCAGCTATTGACGAGGATGCGGTACGACCAGGCCTCGAAGCGCCCCGCGTCACGCAGCTGGGGTAGCTTGCGCCAGATATCGACCACGGCCTGCTGTGTCGCGTCCTCGGCGCGATCAAGATCGCCGAGGATGTTCTGGGCCACGCGGTGCAGTCGGCCGTACGTTGCCGTCGTGCGAGCCGCAAAGGCTTCCCGATCGCCCTGTTGCGCACGAATCACGAGCTCGGCGTCCATCCCCCGGTCTTTCTGATGCTCATCTCGGGCGTCGCTGTGGCGCCCGTGTACTGATGAGTCGGCTCAGGCCCTGGAACTGTCCGTTTCGCTTCTGATTCTCTCGTCGTTGGCCAGCCCGACCGCCTCGACCAGCTTC
>CAYZDQ010000474.1:0-2823 GCA_964476955.1 uncultured Anaerolineaceae bacterium | reverse complement strand
GTGCAAGACGCCCAGCAGACGCTCTCGTTCATGCTGATGCTGCCCGCCTTGGGCCTCGGCCTGCTCCTCTTCGTGCTGATCCAGCTGACCGGGGGCATGCGAGTGGCGGCCGATCGACTCGATGGCGCCAACGGTTGGGTCATCGGCGCCACGGTGATCGTCCTTCTCGGACTCCTGGACGCCGGCCTGCTCGTGTTCGCCAGGCGCCGCTTCCGACGAGGTCGGCTGATCAAGGACCTCTAGCCCCGGGCATCGGAACCTGCACACGTGGCCCGACCGGCGGGGAAGAGAATCCCTCGCCGGTTCGTCTTGTGGGTGTGGACAGCAGGACACGCACCGCGACAATGGTGGAGACGCCGATCGCGGGGTGGCAGGTGGGCGACCAGGTCGCTGACAAGGGAGAGGCCTTCCGGCAGCTGGCCGACGAGCATCTCGATGCCAGCTATGCCCTCGCTCGCGCCATCCTGCGCGACCCGGCCGAAGCCCAGGACGCTGTCCACGACGCATTCCTGACGGCCTGGCGGAAGTGGGAGGACCTGCGCGATCCGACGAGGTTCCCGTGGTGGTTCCGCCGCATCGTCGTCAACACCTGTCGGGACCGACTCCGGCGAAACGCGCGCCACCCCTCCACCGCGCTGCCCGATGAACCACGCGTCCCCGCAGTCGACCAGATCGGCCTGGTGGATGACCACGCGGTGCTGGACGGGGCGTTCGCCGACCTCTCGCCTGACGACAAGGTCATCCTCATCCTGCGCTACTTCCTCGATCTGCCCGCTGACGACATCGCCAGCCTGATCGACGTCCGACCCGGCACGGTCGGGTCCCGGCTGAACCGTGCCCAAGCCCGCCTGCGCGACGCGCTGACCGAGGCCGATCGCGTGGAGGCCATCTCATGAGCACGCACGACTTCGAGACGCGACTGCGCTCGTGGGCTCGCGCCGGCAGCGACCGCCCGGCACCGGCCGAGCTTCGCCAGCAGGTCCTCGACTTCCCGACCACCGAGCCGTCGGCATCGCATCGACGTCGACGCCGGCTGTGGTTCCTGCCCGTCCGAGCGCCCACCGCGTGGGCCCCGGATGGCCACGAGCACGGTCAGCCGGCAGCATCCACTACCGAGTCGAACGGGCGCCTGGACGCGCCCAGGGGAGGTACCCGAACGATGTTCTCCACAGCCAAGCTGGTCGGCCTCGCCGCCGCGCTGGCGCTCTTCGCGGCACTGGCGCTGGCCGTGCCTTTGAACCCACCGCAGAGCGGCCCCGCGCCCGCAGCCCCGGCGTTCGAACCGGGAGAGATCACCCCGTACACCGGCAAGCTGCGCGTCCTGGGCCAGGACGTCACACCGAACCCCGAGGGCTTCGACTGGGGCGAGGCGCACATGGGCGAGCAGTGGACCGTGCGGCTGGAGATGTCCGATCCGCGGATGAGCGGCGTGGCCAGCAGCTTCCACAACGTCTACACGGTCACACCCGACAAGACGTACCTGCGCACCTACAAGGCCCGCGTCTTCACCGAGAACCCCGATGGGACGTGGCTCGAGACCGGTCGCGGCTACCAGGACCCCGAGACGACGGGGATCCAATACCAGTCGTACCTCGAGGGTGAGGGCGCCTTCGAAGGCCTCTTCGCGATCTCGAGCTGCGGGCAGCAGAGGTTCTCCGCCAACTTCGACTGCGAGGGCGTCATCTTAGAAGGCGGTCTGCCCGAGACGCCGGCCGAGGCGCCGGACGAAGTACCTGAGGCCCACACGAGCACGTAGGGCCGCTACTCGAGCAGGGCCGCTCCTCGGCGGATCTGCTCCAGCATCCCCTCCACCGAACGCTGTCCGGCCGGGTTGGGCACGAGCACGACCCGGTCGGCTCCCGCGTCCAGCAGACGCTCCACGTAACGGCGACAGTCGGCCACGGACCCGGCCGCCATGAACTCGCCGATGACCTCGTCGGACAGAAGCTCGACCACGGAGCCGCGCGCCCGTACGGCGGCATCGAGCGCTCGCCCCGACTCGGTAGCGAGAGTCTCCGGCAGGCCGGCCTGGGCCACGAGGAACTCGGACGCCCACACGCGCAGCTCGGCGCGTGCGGCACCAGGATCGTCATCGTCGAGCGAGTAGACGAGCAGCACCACCACCGCGTGATCGTCGGTCCGACCGGCCTTCGACCGACCCTCGTCGATGCGCTCTCGCGCCCAGCGGACGTAGTCGGGTGAGCTGAACCAGCCCAGCAGCGTGCCGTCGGCCGACTCGCCGGAGAGGGCCAGCGAGCGCGGTCCATGCACACCGAAGTAGGTAGGTAGGTGCTCGGTCGGCGGATGAAGCAGACGCACATCGGCGAAGGTGTAGTACTCGCCCTCCTCGGTCAGCGTCTCGCCGTCGAGCAGTCGCCGGATGCCCGACGCCCCCTCCCGCATCGAGCGGATGAACGACTTCGGCCGCAGCCCCATCTGCTCGGTCCAGGAGGGCACGCCATGTCCGAGCCCAGCCATGAACCGACCAGGGTGAAGCGCACTGACGGTGGCCAACTCCATGGCCGTCACAGCCGGGTGCCGCACCCTCGCCGAGAGCACGCCCAGTCCCACCGGGATGCGCTCGGTCGCAGCCAGCGCCGCTGACACCGAGGCGATACCGCCGAGCTCGAAGTAGTCCTCGGCCAGCCAGACCTCCCCGTAGCCGAGCCGCTCGACCTTGGCGACGACCGGGGTCAGCTGCGCCGGCGGGGTGGTCGCGGCGACCTGGACCCCGATACGACGCCCGGACACGAGCTAGATCGCGGCGCTGCTGTCGCCCGAGTCCGCCCCCGCCTCGAAGCCCGCGGGCACGGTGGGCCCCTT
>CAYZDQ010000473.1:0-2827 GCA_964476955.1 uncultured Anaerolineaceae bacterium | reverse complement strand
TCAGGTCGTTGCATTCGACGATCTTCGTCTCGCCGAAGCCCAGGCCGAGACCGGGGATGGGCCACAGTCCCTCTCCGTACGGATGGGCCGGGCCCGTGTAGATCGTGCGGAAACCACGCCGATCGGCAGGATCGCTCGCGAAGAACACCTGCAGCTCGTCGCGACGCTCGTAGTTGAACAGGAGCGAGCCGGTCTCGCCATGGATCTCGAAGGTCAGGAAGTTGTTGCGGCCGTACGCGTTGCGCGTGGCCTCCAGTGAGCCGACGGCCCCGTCGCTGAAGCGAAGGAGGGTCATGATCTCGTCGTCCACGTCGACAGCAGCCATGGGCGCGTCGGTGATCTTCTCGGCTGCGGCCAGCTGGTCGGCCACTCCGCTCTGCACGGGCCGCTCGGGAATGTAGGTCTTGAGCATCGAGGAGACGCTCTCCACCTCGCCCACGAGATAGCGGGCCATGTCGAGCACGTGGGTGCCGATGTCACCCAGGGCTCCGGAACCGGCGACCTCGGCCTGGAAGCGCCACGAGAGCGGGCCGTTGGGGTCGGCGGACCAGTCCTGCAGGTAGGTGCCCCGGAAGTTGCGCACCGCGCCGATCGCGCCTTCTTCGATGAGCTTGCGTGCCATCGCGACCGCAGGCGTCCTGCGGTAGTTGAAGGCGACCATATGCACGCCGTCGTTGCGTTGTGCGGCTTCATACATCGCCTTGGCATCTTCCACGTTCTGTGCAAGTGGCTTCTCGCAGATGACGTGCTTGCCCGCGTCGAGAGCGGCGACCGCGATCTCACGGTGCGTGTTGTTGGGCGTCGAGATGTCGACGATGTCGATCTCATCGCTCTGGACGAGGCTGCGCCAGTCGGAGGTGGACTGCTCGAAGCCGAACCGGACGGCGGCCTCGGCCGCGACCTCGTCGTTCAGCTCCGCCACCATCTTGCGCACCGGCAGGGCGGGTGCCGGCCAGAAGAACATGGGCAGCGCCGCATACGCGAGCGAGTGCGCCTTGCCCATGAAGCCGGCCCCGATCAGGCCGACGTTCAGTGTTTTCACGAGTGACCCCCTTCAGGCCTTGAGACGACACCCGGGCGCCGGTCGTGGCGCCCGGGTGTCTCTGTCTTGTCAGTGACGATGGTCAGAGCGACCTGGCTATTCGCCGCCGGCGGCAGCGACCAGCTCCTCGGGCGGAGGAGCGTGATACACGATCTCCCAGGCCTCGAGGATGTTCTCCTGCGTGACCGGCAGAGCGTTCAGGGCGACGTAGGCCGGGGCCTCCTTGCCGAGCAGACCATAGACAGCCAGCTTGGCTTCGTTGACGCCCTGGTCGAACGGACGCTGCGCGCCAAGGCCGTAGATGAGGTCACCCTCGGCGATGGCGATGGCAGCGTTCAGGCCCAGGTCGATGGTGGTGATGACCAGGTCCTCGTTGTCGGCCGCGCGGGCAGCGGACATGACGCCCTCCGCCGGCACGTCCCAGACGGCCCAGATGCCATCGAGGTCGGGGTTGCGAGTGAGGAAGGCTGAAGCGGCCGTCTCGGCCTCACCAGCGAAGTCGGGGCCGATGATGCCCTGCTCCTCGGCGATGTTGATGTCGGGGTAGTTCTCTTCGATGGTGGCCTTGAAGGCGTCGTAGCGCTGACGCGTCACGAAGAAGTCGGCGTCGTGGAAGATGATGCCGATGTCGCCCGCGCCCTCCAGCGCCTGGGCCATGAGGTGCGCCGCAGCCACGCCGTTGCCGTAGTTGTCAGCGGAGACCACGCTCACGAAGTTCTCACCGGCCACGAAGTCGGCCGGGACGTTGTCCATGAACACGATCGAGACGCCTTGGTCGGCGGCAGCCTGATAGGCCGCGGACGTAGCCACGGGGTCGGTCGGGATGGAGACGATGATCGAAGGATCGAGGACGAGCGCGTTCTCGATGTCGGCGACCTGCGTCTCAGCGCTGAAGTCCGCGTCGGTCTCGGAGATGACCTCGATGCCGAGCTCATCGAAGGTCGCACGCAGACCGGCGACCTGGGCCTGTGACCAGTCGTTGCCGCCGTAGTGCAGGATGATGGCCGCAGTGGCGCCCATCTCGGCCACGGTCGCGAGCTCCTCGTCGGTCAGCACGACCTCAGATGCGGACGTCGGTGTCTCGCCGCCGGGGCCGGTGCTGAGCACGGTGGACTGCAGCTCATCGAGCGCCGCCGCTGGATCGACGGGGTCCTGGGCGGCAGCGGCGCCAGCCAGCGCCATCAGACCGGCCAACCCGATCGCGGTTCCCCTCCGCAGGATCCGGGTGTTACTCACCATGTCGGTTGCTCCTCCTTGTACCTCCACCGTCACGGGATACATCCCCCGGCGAGGCGGTCGCGGGCCGAGCAGCCTCGGCCCTGGCTTCGACAGCGGTGTGGCGCGGTGTCGGTTCTGCGATCAGAGGGTTCCAACGCATAGCTCTGGCCAGCGCCTGCTGCCGCGGCAATCTTATGCGGCGTTTCGGCAGAAGTCAACCCGGATTCTGCTCAACTGTGCAGGGGCAGAGAGGCCGATCCGAGGCGCGTGCGGCGGGTCCGGGAGGAGCGAGCTACCCGAAGCATGGAGGCTTTCGCGCTGCGGGGCGACCCTCAAGGCTCGGCATCTGAGGGCGGTCCGACCGGACACACTCCCACACTTCGGCTGCTATCATGCAGAAGTCTTGCAGCTACCGCACAGAAGAGATAGCCTCGTTCGAACGTCGGCCTGACCGCCGGCGACTCTCGAAAGCGGCCGACCGGAAGGACCGCTCGAGCATGAGCAGGAGTGACACGAAGCGGATGTCGAACGGTGAGCGTCCGCGCGGGCGGGCCGCCGAACGAGATA
>CAYZDQ010000472.1:0-2827 GCA_964476955.1 uncultured Anaerolineaceae bacterium | reverse complement strand
GACCGCGGAGTTCAAGCAGCACGTGCCGGCGGTGAACAACGATCCGAAGTGGCTTGGGCGGATCCTGCCGACCGTGCGCAGGGTCATCGGTGACGACAACGTCATCCAGACGGCACCGGTGCTCGTGTACGACGATGCTTCCGAGTTCGTCAATCCGATCGGTGGCGCCTACCTGTTCCTCGGCGGTCAGGATGTCGAGCTTGTGGGAGAAGCCATCCAGGCGAAGGAGGGCGGTCGGGGCTACTGGTTCAACCATAGCCCGCACTTCTACTGGAACGAAGCCAACCTGATCAACGGCGTCAGGCTTCACAGCCATGTCACGTACGACTTCCTCAGTGGGAGTATCTGACGAGCCAGCATCGTCTGACGGGCCCGGATCGGCCGGCAAGACCCGAGCTCGTCGCGGTCCTGTAGCGCGTCGCGGTCCTGTAGCGCGTCGGCGCACCCGCCATGTCGCTGCCCGCTGATCCGGTTCTACACGGGGTCACCCTGCTTGGGGCAGCATGCTTCTGGTGGCGTGCACCGGCCGCGCTAGCCGGCGAGGCGATCTTGCCAACGAGCGGTGGTCCCGGAGTATGCTGCGGCGCGTGGGGTACCTGATCGGGAGCCTCTCTGGACTAGAAGAGGGCGACCTTGACGACGATCCGTGACGTGGCCGAACGGGCAGGTGTGGCCACATCCACCGTTTCCCATGTCATCAACGGCACACGCAATGTCGACCCGGTCTTGGCGAAGCGAGTCAACACCGCCATAGAGGAGCTCGGCTATCGCCCCAACGCGCTCGCACAGAGCATGCGGCGTGGCCACACACACACGGTCGGGCTGATCATCCCGGATATCGCCAATCCGTTCTTCGGGGACCTCACGCGGGCCTTCGAAGACGCCATTCTCGACGCGGGCTATAGCACCATCATCTGCAACTCGGATGGCGATGAGGAGAAGGAGGCAGGCTACCTTGATGTGCTGCTCTCGAAGAAGGTCGACGGACTGGTGCTGATCGGGGACAGCCAACCATCCGAGGGCCTGAGCCGCGCCGTCGAACAGGGCCCACCGACGATCGCGGTCGACCGCGATCTTGACGACCGGTCAGTATCACAGGTGGTGATCGACAACGATGGCGGGGGTCTGTTGGCCGGACGCCACCTGCTCGACCTGGGTCACCGGGACATCGGTGTCGTAGCCGGCCCCGACGGCTTGGGGACCACCGCCAAGCGGCTGAAGGGCTTCACCCGTGCCCTCGGCGAGGCCGGCATCGACATCCGCGAGGACCGCGTCTTCCGGGGGGACTACCGCGCTACCGGCGGGCGAGCCGCGATGGACGATTGGGTGCGGAGCGGCGATCTGCCCACGGCGGTCTTCGCGGAGAACGACCTCATGGCCATCGGTGTCCTAAGCGCTGCGCACTCAGCCGGGATAGGGGTGCCATCCGAGATCTCGGTCGTGGGCTTCGACGGCATCCCTTTCGGCGCTGATCTCTCACCCGCCCTGACCACGGTGGCACAGCCCACTGCTGAAATCGCCAGCGCCGCGGTGGCCATGCTCCTGGAACGGCTGCGAGACCAAGAGACTCCTCCAAGCAGGACAGTGTTCTCGGTGTCGCTGGTTGTGCGTGAGTCGTCTGCCCGGGTGCGTGGCGGGGAAGCGCTCGCCTCGGCCAACGAAACAGTGCCCGCGGAGCTGCCTGCGCGATAGGCTGCCTGCCGGATGGGGTCAAGCGGGTGCGAAGACCGACCTCGGGTTCGCCACCAGGAGCGCCTGGACCTGGCCCTCCGACAGCCCGTGCCGTCGCAGTCGTGGGACGAAGTGGCGCTGGATGTAGCCGTAGCCGAAGCCACCATTGCGCGTCAGCATCATCTTGAGGAACACGTCCTGTGAGATCAGCACCTTGTGGCCGTAGCCGTTCTCCACGAGGCGGGCGACATGGGTGGCGTTCTCCTCGTCGCACGGGCTCTGGGCATCCTGGTCGGCATAGTAGAAGTCCATGCCCACCATGTCGTACTCGATGAAGGCGCCTCGATCCGCGAGACCGGCCTGGTAGTCGAAATCAGGGCCACTGGGGTTCATGTGGCAGAGGATGGTGTGGTTCAGGTCGGCACCTTCCTCGGCCACGATGTCGAGCACCTCGTGCCCCCGGCGCAGCCAGCCGGGCAGATGAACGCTGAGGGGTTGTCCCGTGCGCCGCTGGGCCCGCGCAGCGCCGCGCAGACTCTTGCGCTCGGTCGAGCTGAACTCGGCGCTCACACCGATCTCGCCGATGCTGCCGGAACGCACGCCGCTGCCGTCGACGCCCTCGGTGGCGTCGCGGGTGATCTCGTCGGCGATATCGTCCGCGCTCATGCTGTCGAGACGGGCGGGATGAGAGCCGTCGAGGTAGAAGCCGGAACCCATCACGATCTGCAGCCCAGTGGCCTCGCTGATCCGTCGCAAGGCCAGCGGATCGCGGCCGTTGCCGGGGCCGGACGCATCCACCACGGTTCGACCCCCGAGGTCGCGCACCTGGCCCAGCTCCTCGATGGCCACGTCCGTGTCATCGAGGATGCAGTTGTCGCGGTTGGCGAAGGGATCCATGCGCAGCTCGCCGATGATGGAGACATCGAAGGGACCCGTGGCGACGCGTTCCGGGGCTCCCGAGTCCGGTCCGCGCCACCATCGTGAAGCGTCGACCAGGATGTGCTCATGGACCAGTGTCGTGCCCAGCTCATCGGAGCTGATGTCGCCCGTGACGGTCGTGACGAGGTCTCGCTGCGCAGTCACGTCCTGGATGCCTCTGGTTTGAGCGCAGCTGAGCGACGTCGGAAGCGCGACGGAGTGAAGATGCGCGTGTTGA
>CAYZDQ010000471.1:0-2835 GCA_964476955.1 uncultured Anaerolineaceae bacterium | reverse complement strand
GATGGGTCTGCCGGTGCGGGTCGGCATGGCGGGCACCCGGTTCTGCGCCCGGGCCGCCAGACTCAAGTGCTCCCGGACCGTGAGCGAAGGGAAGACCCGAGGCGTCTGCAGTTTGGTGGCCACGCCCAAGCGCGCGACCTCGCGAGCAGGAAGCTTGATCGTGTCGTGCCCCAGGATGTTGACGCTACCGTCGTCGGGCTTCAGGAGACCTGCCAGCACCTTGAAGAGCGTGGACTTGCCGGCACCGTTGGGGCCCACGATGCAGCGCATCTCGTAGCGGCTGACAGAGATGGAGAAGTCTTCGAGCGCAGCCACTCCACCGAAGTGCTTCTGCAAGCCGGTCGCGCTGATGGCCATGCCCATCGGTTCGATGTCTGTCACGTCGCGCTCGCCCGTGGTCGCATCGACGTGATCCGAGACCAGATGTGGAGCAGGAGCGGGTATAGGCCGGCGGGCCAGAACATCACCACGGCGAGGAAAGTGAGACCAACGAAGAGCGGCCAGATGTCCTCGTATTGACCACTCAGATAGGTCTGCAGGACACCCACGAGGATGGTACCGAGGATCGGTCCGACCAGCGTCCCTCGTCCGCCGATACCGACCCACACCAATACCTGCGTCGAGAAGAAGACACCCAGCAGGGACGGAGAGACGAACCCGACGGTGGTGTAGAGCGACCCACCGAACCCGGCCATGGCGCAGGCGATCACCAGCAGGACGGTCTTGATGAAGGCGGTGTTGTAGCCCAGCATCTCCACCCGGGCCTCGTCGTCACGGATGGCCTTGATGGTCACGCCGAATGACGACCCAACGATCAATCGAGCCAGCACGAATGCCAGCACCAGCCCGACCAGGGCGGTGTAGAAGGGGTTGAGCGTGCCCCACAGCTCCACCGCACCAAGGCCGGGCAGCCAGATCGTGGGGATGTCGAAGCCATAGAGCCCGTCGAGCCCGCCGGTGAACTCCCGGCTGACGATGGCGAGCGTCTCGAAGACCACCGTGAGCGCCAATGTGACGATCCCGAAGTAGACGCCCGACACCCTGGAATAGAAGAGGAAGAGCCCGAGTCCCAGGGCGAGGAGCGCCGGGACTGCCATGCCCAGTGCCAATGCAACCAGGGTTCCCCCGACGCCACCGACGTAGGTCAGGGTGATAGCCACCGCGTATGCACCCAGCCCAAAGAACAGGGCATGCCCGAAGCTCACGACTCCCCCATAGCCCCAGAGCAGGTCGAGGCTGATGGCGAGGATGCTGAAGATCATGAAGCGCGTGGCCAATCCCACCGCGTAGGGCGAGATCAGCGCCGGCAGGAAGGCCGCGAGGCCAGCCACGGCCAGCAGGATCAGGAGGCGACGTTGGCGTGGGTTCATGAGCGGTGCCGCCTGCCAGCTAGGCCCTCAGGCCTGAACCGCAACGCAACGATGGCGATGATCAGGACGAGCATCGATGCGGTCACCGGCTTCATGAAGAAGGCCAGAGTGGATTCGGCGCCTCCCACGAATATGGCGCCGACGACTGGCCCCAGCGCCGATTGGCCGCCCACGATGACCACCACGAACGAATCGATGAGCCAGGACAGACCCATGTTCGGGTTGACCGTGCCCAGCGGCGAGATGATCGCGCCCGCCAGGGCCGCCACACCTGCCCCGCCGGCGAACGTCAATCCGTCGACGCGTCGCGAGTCGATGCCCAGCGCGCCAGCCATGTCGCGGTTGTGGATGACCGCCCGAAGCTTGACTCCGAAGTCCGTGCGAAACACGACCCAGAAGAAGCTCAGCCCGACGAGCACCGCCATGACCATGATGAATATGCGATAGATGGGGTACTCGACCCCCAGGACCGAGACGGTGCCCGAGAACAGCGCATCGGTTCCACGCTGCTTGGCTCCGAACACGATGGTGATGACCTGTCGGATGACGAGGCTGAGGCCCCATGTGGCCAGCAGCGTGTCCAGGGGGCGGGTGTAGAGGCGCCGGACGACCGTGTGCTCGATCAGGTAGCCAAACGCTCCTACCACGAACGGTGTGATCGCCAGCGACACCACCAGCGGCAATCCGATCTCGTTGCCGACCACCACGGTGTATGCGCCGAGCATGAAGAACTCGCCGTGAGCCAGGTTGATGATGCCCATCAAGCCGAACGTGATGACCAAACCGAGGGAGACGAGGAACAGGATGGAGATCAAGGTGGCGCTGTTCATCGCCTGGAAGACGACCGTATCCATCAGGGCTGGCGCGGCTCCCGAGTGAAGTTAGATTCGCGTCGTCGATCCGATGCTACGGATCGACGACGCGCCGCCAGGACCACTGGAAGAGATCCTGACAAGTAACGATTGCGCAAGATCGAAGCGGTGCCAGGTTCACTGGCGCCGGCGCTCGATCAGGTTTCGCAATTGGATAGAGGCTCGACCAGACCGAAGTCCTGGATCACTTCGAACGTGCCATCAGCTTGGGTCTCAGCGATGAGCTGGTGGAGATTCGCGTGGTTGCTTCCAGCCTGGATCGAGACCTCACCCTGAGGAGCTGCGAACGACACCTCTGGGAGCGCGTCGATGACAGCTTCCTTGTCGAGCGTGCCGGCCTTCTCGACGGCGGCCGCCCACAGGTGGATGCTGTTGTACGTTCCCTCACCTATGTTTGTGACGACAGCGTCGTCGCCCCATCGCGCGGCGAAGCGCTCCAGGAAGTCCTTGTTCTCCGGCGAGTCGACGGCCATGAAGTAGGACGCCGCGGTGGGGATGCCCCCTCGAGCGTCTTCCGGCAGCGTCGGGATGAACGACTCGTCGAGCAGCGTGCTCGACAGCAGGCCCCCGATGATCACCGTCGCGATGGGGTA
>CAYZDQ010000470.1:0-2845 GCA_964476955.1 uncultured Anaerolineaceae bacterium | reverse complement strand
GGTAGCGTGCGGCGCGATCCCACTTGGTCCCGCCGCGTTCATCGAAGGTGCTCATATGTCGTTCGACTGTACCGTGCTGTCCGGGCCGCCAGGTTCCGGGGAGCCCACGGCGCCAGTGGCTCCCGCCGAGCCTGGGGTGCCCGCGTCGGCTGGGGTGACCGTGGCTCGCGCCGAGCCTGGGGTGGCCGCGGCGCCCGTGGCCGCAGCGGGTGCGGAGACGTCCACGCGTGTGTCGCGATCGGTGGTCGACAGCTCCGCCTCCAGCACCACTCGCACGCCTTCGGCCGCCCATGGCGTCTCGGCCCGTGAGCCCGAGACCTCCACCGCGGCCAGTCCCAGCTCGCCGTCGGCGAAGACCCACCAGTCCATCTCGCCCCGCCAGCGCGGGATCGAGTCGCCGGGATCGTCGGAGCTGTCGTAGAGCAGCCAGCGCAGCGGCAGGAACGTATCGAGGGCGGTATTGCCGTCGATGAAGGTGCGGCAGTGGCGGGCCCGGGCGCCCTCGATGTGTTCGACGCCCAGGTCCTCGGCCACGATCGTGCCCCGCGGCGCGTCGGCCACCGCATGCGGCGGTCCGTCCATCGTCAGCGCGGTCCCGCCCAGCAGCCCGAAGGGGTCGGGCCGGGAGCGGCGCCAGCTGGTGCCCGGTGCACCCGGGTCGTCGCTCTGGTCATTGACCCAGGCCAGCGGGCCGATGCGCAGGTAGGCCTGCTGGCCCTCGCCGTCGGGACCGCTCCAGGAGCCGCCCCACGACTCGTCCGCGCCGCCGCGCCGGCCCTCCAGCACGGCTGTGCCGCGGTCGCTGT
This sequence comes from uncultured Anaerolineaceae bacterium, assembly GCA_964476955.1. Taxonomy (GTDB): domain Bacteria; phylum Chloroflexota; class Limnocylindria; order Limnocylindrales; family CSP1-4; genus JAFMJV01. Next base: position 2,039 of record CAYZDQ010000470.1, on the reverse strand, counting down.
TGTCGAGGCTGGACTTGGCCGTGATCACGATCCGTGCGTCGGCTCCGAGCGCGACGGGCTCATCGCAGAACGGCGGCTCCAGGTCCGGGTCGGTGGGGCCGTAGCGCGAGCTGGTCGGCTCTTCCGCCCGCAGGTCCCGGTCGTTGACCACGCCCACGAAGACGAAGGAGAGCCCGGCCACGGCCGTGAGCAAGACCGCCAGACCGGCCGCCAGCCAGGACGAGCGAGGCTCGAGCGGGCGCGTGCCGCGCCGCCGGTGGACCAGGCCTACGACGCTGTAGAACGAGGTCGCGAAGAGCGCGATCGCGCCCCCGTAGGCAGCCTCCAGCGAGGGCACCAGCCCCTGGGGGCCGTTGGAAGCGAGGGTGGAGGCGATGCCGTAGAGCACGGGGATGGTGAAGAGCACCGCCGCGAGCCAGACCCAGATGAGCGCGGTGCGGTGGGTCCGGCTGAGCTTCCTGGGCGGCCAGATGACGCCGGCGTCGGCGATGACGACGGGCACGAAGCAGGCCAGGGCCACGGCGATGTCGACGGGACCGCCGGGTCGGTAGGCGGTGGCGATGACGACGGCGGTCACGGCCCACAGCACCGTGAGGATCGCGGCGAACAGGCGCATGAGGCGGCGATCGTCCGCGTGTTTCGTCATCAGGCTCGCAGCATACCGCCGCCGCGCCGGCCGTCGCGCGCGTACCATCGGGACCCATGGCCCAGACCTACCACGAGACCGTGACCACGCCCGCTGCCGCGACCGTCGGCAGCGGCAGCCATCCACCCTTCGTGAGCCTGCTCAGCGACTTCGGTGTGCGCGATCCTTCGGCTGGCATCATGCGCGCGGTCGTCAGCGGCATCTGCCCCGAAGCCCGCATCGTCGACATCTCGCACGAGGTCGACAAGTTCGCCATCCGCGACGGCGCCCTGCTGCTCTGGAGCGCGGCGCCGTACCTGCCGGTGGGGACACACGTGGCCGTGGTCGATCCCGGGGTCGGCACCGAGCGCAAGGGCATCGCCCTGCAGACCGCGCGCGGGGACTACCTGGTGGGCCCTGACAACGGCCTGCTCATGCCTGCGGCTGCACGCCTCGGCGGTATCACTGCGGCACATCTGCTCGAGGACCCGCGGTACGCCTTGCCCGATGTGAGCAGCTCCTTCCATGGTCGCGATGTCTTCGCGCCGGCCGGGGCCCACCTCGCCGGCGGCCTGGATCTCGAGGAGCTGGGACGCGCGGCCGACCCCCGCCTCCTGTTCTCGCTCGAGTGGCCGCGGCCGGAGATCCGTCCCAGCCACCTGCGCGCGCAGGCGATCTACCTAGACTCGTTCGGCAACGTGAAGCTCTCCGCCCTGGTCGACGATCTCGAGGCGGCGCTGCCAGGCGTTCGCTTCGGCGACCAGCTGATGCTGCGCGCGGGGGAGACACAGGCGGGACGCGACCTGAGCGTAACCTACGCTCGCACCTTCGGTGATGTACCGGAGGGTGCGCCGCTGCTCACCGCCGACTCGTACGGACGCGTGGCCCTCTCGATCCACCAGGGCTCCGCTACGGCCACCTACGGTATCGAGCTCGATTCGATCATCGACATCGGGCGTCCGGTGACGGGTGCGCAGCCGGCACCACAGGGTCCACCCGTTCGGCGAGGGCCTTAGCCGACCGGCTGGGCCTCCGGCTCGAGCTCATCCACCGGCTCGAGCTCATCCACCGGCGTCCGCGGCGGCACGAATTCCGCGGCCAGTGCGAGCCCATCATCGGCCGTGCTGACGCGATCCCGCCCCGCCCGCTTGGCCGCGTAGAGCGCGCGATCGGCAGCCAGCAGCAGGTCGGCACGCCCCGGACCATCGTGGGGCCAGGTAGCGATGCCGATCGAGCAGTGGACGCCGCCGGGGCCGCGCCCTCCCGCCCGGACGTCGCTGATGGCGCTGCGCACACGCTCTGCCACGTCGACCGTGTCTGTGAGGCCAGAGCCGGGAAGGACGACGCAGAACTCATCGCCGCCGTAGCGGTAGACGAGATCGCTCCCGCGGCAGGCTCCGCCGATGGCAGCTGC
>CAYZDQ010000469.1:240-2855 GCA_964476955.1 uncultured Anaerolineaceae bacterium | reverse complement strand
ATCCTGCTGCTGCTGGGCATCAGCTGGGTGGTCACCCTCACCGAGCCGCTGTTCACGATCCTCGACCACAGCTTCAGTGGCCGTGACCTCATCCTCATCGGCGGCGGCCTGTTCCTGCTGGCCAAAGCCACGTGGGAGATCCACGGCCGCATGGAGGGTGACGACCACGTCCGCGATGCCGGCAAGGTGACCTCGTTCTGGAGCGTCATCGCCCAGATCATGCTGCTCGACATCATCTTCAGCCTCGACTCGGTCATCACCGCGGTGGGCATGGTCGATGAGGTCGCAGTCATGATCACGGCGGTCGTCATCTCGGTCATCGTCATGCTCGTGGCATCGGGCTACATCACCCGCGTCATCGACCAGCACCCGACGCTCAAGATGCTGGCGCTGGCGTTCCTGCTGCTCATCGGCTTCACGCTGGTGGCCGACGGCTTCGGCGCCCACATCGACAAGGGCTACGTCTACGCGGCCATGGGCTTCGCGGTCTTCATCGAGATCCTCAACATCCGTCGCTCATCCAAGCAGTCCAAGCCGCTGAAGATGCACGACCCGTATCACGAGCTCGGTGAGCCCATCGCCATCACCGAGGGGGCGGGGCCAGCCGACTCATAGTCAGTCGGTCGGGAGGCCCGAGGCAGCAGGCTCACCCGAGGGTGCCGGCGACGGCAAGGCCGGCAGCCCGTCGTTGAAGAGCGTGATGTCGACGATGGGCAGCTCGATCTCGGGGATCTGCACCCCACGAGCCACGTCACTGAAGACCAGCGCCAGGATCACGATGATCCCCGCCAGCAGGTACTTGGCCGCGAACGACGCCAGCAGGTAGCGGCTGAAGCCGAAACGCATCAGCCCGCCGAGGTAGGCCGCCGCGGTACCCATCGGCGTGGGCGCGAAACAGAGCAGGAACATGCCGTAGGCGCCCCGCTGCTCGATGATCGGCTGGGCCCGTTCCTGCGTCTTCTTCAGCGAGGTCGTGAAGCGCCGGCGCATACGCTCGAAACGCGAACCGGGAGGGGCAGCCGCGCCATTGCCAGCTGTGCCGTCGCCAGCGGCGCTATCGGCAGCAGGGTCGACCACGGCTGAGTCGTCGCCCACCGGGCCATCGCCAGCCGAGGCAGCTGATGAGGCGGTCGATGAGGCGGCTGACGAGTCGGTCGCTTCCACGCCGGAGATGGCCGAGACGGCCTCGGCTTCGAGCTCCGCACCGGGAGAGAACTCGAGCTGCTCCTCATCGAGCATGCCGGTCTCGGCGGCCAGCTGCTCCGCGCCGGCAGCGTCGCCCTCCGCGTAGGACTGGGCCGTGCGGGCGCCGGCGATGTAGTAGCTGAGCAGGCCCAGGGACATGGCCGCGCCGGACACCGCGAAGACCTCCCACGACGGCATCAGCACGGCCTGCTGGAAGATCATCAGCAGGCCGATGAAGCGTGCCCCCGGGATGGGTACGAGCACGCCTCCGTTGCCCAGCCAGTTGACGAGGAAGAGGCCGATGAAGGCGACGATGTTGAGCGCGTCGAAGACGATGCGCAGGAAGCGGACCGATGAGAGCGCGAACAACGCGAAGACCGCCAGGAACACGATGACGATGCCGAGCACGAGGCGCGACTCGTTGGAGAGCCAGCTGTGGAGCCACTCCTGCGTCCGCAGCAGGAAGCTGGGCGCGTGGTCGCGTTCGTGGATGGGCGCCCGGCTGGCAGCTTCGTCCAACTCCGCTGCCTGCTCGGCGTCACGCACGGGCGAAGGCTTGACCGCGGGCGGAGGCACGGCCGCGGGCGGAGGCGTCGGTGGGGCCGAGGTGGGCTGGGCGTTCTCGTCCGGCACGGTGAGGCGATGCTAGCGGCTTCGACGGTCGACAGGAACACCGGTTCGGCCCCATGATTCGGCACATGCTTAGACTCGGCTACAAGGCCTCGGCTGAACAGTTCGGCCCTCGCCAGCTCCTCGACTTCGCCATCAGCGCCGACAAGCTCGGGACCAGCGACCACTACCAGCCCTGGCGCCACACCGACGGCCACGCCCCCAACGCCCTCGCCTGGCTGGGTGCAGCGGTGGCCTCCACCGAGCGGGTCATCCTCGGCACCAGCGTGCTCACGCCCACGCTGCGATACAACCCCGCGGTCGTGGCCCAGGCCTTCGCCACGCTCGGCTGCCTGGCTCCGGGCCGCGTGATCCTCGGCGTCGGTACGGGCGAGTCACTCAACGAGGTCGTGGTGGGCGCCGAATGGCCCGAACAGAAGGAGCGCTTCCACCGGCTCAAGGAGTCGGTGATGCTGGTGCAGCAGCTCTTCCGCGAGGACTTCGTGAGCTTCGAGGGTGAGTACTACCGCACGCACAACGCCACCATCTACGACAAGCCCGACGATCCGGTACCGGTCTACATCGCCGGTTCCGGTCCTGCCGCCTCGCGCCTGGCCGGGCGCATCGCCGAAGGCTACATCTCCACCAGCGGCAAGGCCACCGAGCTCTACACCGAGAAGCTGCTGCCGGCCGTGGCCGACGGTCTGGCCAAGGCCGGCCGCCCCGACGACGCTATCGGTCGCATGATCGAGATGAAGGTCAGCTTCGACACCGACCGCGCCCGAGCCATGGAGGACACCAAGATCTGGGCTGCCCTCGCG